>CAMLIZ010000023.1 GCA_946480245.1 uncultured Pseudomonadota bacterium | reverse complement strand
CACGGCGCGCCGATCATGATCGCGGCCGAGAAGGCGGGCAAGACGCCGCAGGCCTTCGTGGCCGAGATCGCCGCCGGCCGCAAGGCCTACCTCGACGGCTTCCTGATCGGCTTCGACAACTGGCATTCGACCGACGGCCCCGAGAACCACCAGCTGGCGCAGGACATCTACCGCGCGCTGCGCAAGAACGGCCTGATCTTCACCCGTGAGATCGAGCAGTTCTTCGACCCGGTGAAGGGCATGTTCCTGCCCGATCGCTACATCAAGGGCGAATGCCCCAAGTGCGGCGCGAAGGACCAGTACGGCGATTCCTGCGAGGTGTGCGGCGCCGTGTATTCGCCCACCGAGCTGAAGAACCCGTACTCCGCGCTCAGCGGTGCGGCGCCGGTGCTCAAGACCAGCGAGCACCACTTCTTCCAGCTGTCGTCCGAGCGCTGCGTCGAGTTCCTGCAGCAGTGGACCGGCGCGCCGGGCCGGCTGCAGCCGGAGGTGCTGAACAAGATCAAGGAGTGGTTCGCCACCGACGAGCAAGGCGCCGGCGGCCTGGCCGACTGGGACATCAGCCGCGACGCGCCCTACTTCGGCATCGAGATCCCCGACGCGCCGGGCAAGTACTTCTATGTGTGGCTGGACGCGCCGGTGGGCTACCTGGCTTCGCTGAAGAACTACTTTGACAAGACCGGGCGCGACTTCAACGCCTTCATGGCCGACCCCGCGGTGGAGCAGATCCACTTCATCGGCAAGGACATCACCTATTTCCACACGCTGTTCTGGCCGGCGATGCTGCACTTCAGCGGCCGCAAGGTGCCGAATCACGTATTCGTGCACGGCTTCATCACCGTCAGCGGCGAGAAGATGAGCAAAAGCCGCGGCACGGGCATCTCGCCGCTGCGCTACCTGGATCTGGGGCTCAACCCCGAGTGGCTGCGCTACTACATCGCTGCCAAGCTGAATGCGCGCGTGGAGGACGTCGACTTCAATCCCGACGACTTCGTGGCGCGCGTCAATGCCGACCTGATCGGCAAGTACATCAACATCGCCAGCCGCGCGGCGGGCTTCATCAGCAAGCGCTTCGGCGGCCGGCTGGGCGCGCAGTTCGGCGCGCAGGCGCAATCGCTGCTGCACACCCTGCGCGCGGCCGGCGCGGACATCCAGGCGCTGTACGACGAGCGCGAGTACGCCAAGGCGCTGCGCGAGATCATGCTGCTGGCCGACCGCGTGAACGAATTCGTCGACCAGCACAAGCCGTGGGAGCTGGCCAAGCAGCAGGGCAAGGACGCCGAACTGCACGAGGTGTGCAGCGTGTGCATCGAGGCCTTCCGCCTGCTCACGATCTACCTGAAGCCGGTACTGCCCGCGCTGGCGCAACGCGTCGAGGCCTTTCTGCAAGTGCCGGCGCTGCAGTTCGCGGATGCCGAACGCCCGCTCGGCGAGCACACGATCGGCGTGTACCAGCACCTGATGCAGCGCGTCGATCCGAAGCAGGTCGACGCCTTGTTCGAGCCGCCGCCGGCGCCGCAGATCGAGGTGGCCCTGCCGGGCGGCAAAGCGATCGGCCAGGCCATCACGATCGACGACTTCGCCAAGATCGATCTGCGCATCGCCAGGATCGTCGACGCCGAGACGGTGGAAGGCTCCACCAAGCTGCTCAAGCTGACGCTCGACGTGGGCGAAGTGGCGCACCGCACGGTGTTCAGCGGCATCCGCTCGGCCTACGAGCCGGCGCAGCTGGTGGGCAAGCTGACGGTGATGGTGGCCAACCTGGCACCGCGCAAGATGAAGTTCGGCGTCAGCGACGGCATGGTGCTGGCCGCCAGCCATGCCGACGAGAAGGCCCACCCGGGCATCTACGTGCTCGAACCCTTCCCCGGGGCGCAACCCGGCATGCGGGTGCGCTGACCATGGCGCCGGTGCCCGACGCGCTGCGCAGCTACCCCGACACGGCCTGGCTGCCGGGGGAGCCGGGCGCCGTCACGCACGACGTGGAGGCGGTGGTCGAGGCCGGTCTGGTGCTGCAGTTCCCCGATCTCGCGTTCGCACTGAGCGACGACGAACGCCGCTTCCTGAGCCCGCAATGGTCGGACGGCAAGGCGAAGAACATCAGCCTGCGTGCCGGCAGCGGCGAGCTGCGCGGCGCCGTGGGCGGCGCGGTGGACTTCGCCGAGCTGCAGGCGATGATCACCCGCTTCCGCGACCACGCGCTGGCCCTGGTCGAGCGCCTGTTCCCGCACTATGCCGGCCAGCTGCGCCTGGGTCACACCTCGTACCGCCCGCTGGCGGTGGAGGGGCGCGAGACCAGCTGGCGCAAGGACGACACCCGCCTGCACGTGGACGCGTTCCCGTCCAACCCGACGCGCGGCGTGCGGCTGCTGCGCGTGTTCCACAACCTCAACCCGCACGGGCTGCCGCGCCGCTGGCGTGTCGGCGAGCCGTTCGAGGCGTTCGCGCGTCGCTTCGTGCCAGCCATCCCGCGGCCACTGCCCGGCAGTGCCTGGGCCCTGCACAAGCTCGGGCTCACCAAGACGCGGCGCAGCGAGTACGACCACCTGATGCTGCAGTTGCACGACCGCGTGAAGGCCGACCTGGCCTATCAGCGCGAGGCACCTCAGCTCGACGTGAACTTCGCACCCGGCACCAGCTGGATCGTGTTCAGCGACCAGGTGCTGCATGCCGCCATGGGCGGGCAGTACATGCTCGAGCAGACGCTGTACCTCGACGTCGAACGCCAGCTGCAGCCGGCCACCTCGCCGCTGCGCACGCTGGAGCGCATTACCGGCCGAACGCTGCTGAGCTGAAGCGCCGGCGCGCCACGCGCAGATCCGCCCACAACGGCGGCGCCGCCACCGCCAGCAGCAGCACCGCCAGCGGCACGGTGGAGGCAAAGCCGATGCGTTTGAACGCCAGCGCGCCGACGATGCCGCCGACGAAGAACAGCCCGAGGATGGTGCCGTGGATCGCGAGCTTGTCGCGGTTGGCGCGCACGAACAGCCGGTCGTGCGGCGCGGTCGATCCGTTCCAGTAGAGCAGCCGGCCCAGCTCGAGCCCGAGGTCGGTGATCACGCCGGTCATGTGCGTGGTGCGGATCTCCGCCTGCGACACCTTGGTGATGGTGGCGTTCTGCACGCCCATCAGGTAGCACAGCAGCAGCGCCGCCGACGGCACCAGCACGTCCAGCCAGAGCTGCAGGTGCGCGCCCAGCATGCCGAACACCAGCAGCAGCGCCGCTTCGAGCAGCAAGGCCAGCGCGTATTGGCTGTGCAGGCGGCGCCGGCGCCCCCAGTTGACCAGCAGCGCGGTAGTGGCCGCACCGGCGGTGAAGGCAAGCACCAGGCAGGCGGCACCGAGTGCAAGCGCGAACTCCCCGAGCACCAGCGCGTCGGCCACGGCCGACACGATGCCGCTCATGTGCGATGTGTAGCGCTGCACCGCGAGAAACCCGCCGGCGTTGACTGCGCCGGCCACGAACGCCAGCAGGCCGCCGAGTTGGCGGTTGCTGCGCCGCGTGCGAACCCGATGGGTGAGTTGGCGCAGGGATTCGACGGGCATGGACTGCTGGGCTTGTGCTGCCGATTTTAGGCTCGTACCATGCATTTCAAGTGTGCATTTCATGCACATATAAGTCACATCCGAGCGCCATGGAACTGAAGACCGCGCGCCTCACGCTGCTGATCGACCCGGCCAAGAAGGCGGCCTTCGAGCGCTTGTGCGCCCAGCAGGACCTGACGCCCTCGCAGGTGGTGCGGCAGCTGATCCGCGAATACCTCGCCGCGCATGGCGTGGCCTATACGCCCAGCGGCGCGTCGGCGCGCGCTGCGCCGCGTACCGCGCGCCGCAAGCGCTGACGCGCAACGCGGCAAGGAGACGATCGGTGTTGCGCTCCCAGCTTCAGCCCTTTCGTCCGCGCTTGCGCGACGCGCTGCGCAGCTATGACCGCCAGCGCCTGATCGCCGACATCGCCGCCGGCCTCACGGTGGGCGTGGTCGCGCTGCCGCTGGCCATGGCGTTCGCGATCGCCAGCGGCGTCAAGCCGGAGCAGGGGTTGATCACGGCCATCGTGGCCGGCTTCCTGATTTCCGCGCTGGGCGGCTCCAGCGTGCAGATCGGCGGGCCGGCGGGCGCCTTCATCGTCATCGTCTACGGCATCGTCGAGCGCTACGGCCTGACCAACCTGCTGATCGCCACCGCGCTGGCCGGCGTGCTGCTGTTCACCATGGGGCTGCTGAAGCTGGGAACGCTGGTGCGCTACGTGCCGGTGCAGATCATCATCGGCTTCACCAACGGCATCGCCGTGCTGATCGCGCTGTCGCAGCTGAAGGATCTGTTCGGTCTCGCGATGCCCAAGGTGCCGGCCGACTTCTTCTCGCAGGCGGCCGCGATCGCGCAGCACTTCGGCAGCTTCAACCCGTATGCCTTCGGCATCGGCGCGCTCACCTTCGGCGGGCTGATGCTGTGGCCGAAGCTGTTCGCCTCGGCTCCGGTGCCGCTGGCCGGCAGCGGCCTGGCCCGCCTTTGCGCGCGCGTGCCGGGCCCGGTGGTGGCGCTGGTCACGATGACCGCCGCGGCCGCGCTGCTAAAGCTGCCGGTGGACACGATAGGCACGCGCTTCGGTGGCATCCCGCAGACGCTGCCGACGCTCGAGCTGCCGCCCTTCAGCTGGATCAGCGCCAAGCAGCTGGTGATCCCCACGCTCACGCTGGCCCTGCTGGGGGCGGTGGAATCGCTGCTGTGCGCGCGCGTGGCCGACACGCTGATCACGCTGCCGAAACACGACCCCAATCAGGAGCTGATGGCGCAAGGCATCGCCAACATGGTGTCGCCGCTGTTCGGCGGCATCCCGGCCACCGGCACCATCGCGCGCACCGTCACCAACGTGCGCGCCGGCGCCACCAGTCCGGTGTCGGGCATCGTGCACGCGGTCACGCTGCTGGTGATCGTGCTGGCCGCGGCGCCGCTGGCCGCCAGCGTGCCGCTGGCCGCGCTGGCCGGCATCCTGCTGTTCGTGGCCTGGAACATGGGCGAGTGGCGCGAGTTCTCGCGCGATCACCTGCGCCGCTTCACGCTGGGCTACCGGGTGATCCTGCTCGGCACCTTCTTTCTCACGGTGGTGTTCGACCTGATGGTGGCCGTGCAGTTGGGCCTGATCACGACCTGCGTGTTCTTCATCTGGCGCATGAGCCTGCTGTTTCGCGCCGAAGTGCTGCCCGCAGGCGACGCTGCGCCCGGCGTGCGCGTGGTGCGGCTGCACGGTGCGCTGTTCTTCGGCGCAGTGGGCAAGATCGAGAGCCTGGCCGAAGGCCTGCCCGCCGGCACGCGAGCGCTGGTGCTCGAAATGCACCGCCTGATCTGGATCGACGCCTCCGGCGTGGACGCGCTAACCCAGCTGTGGCGCCGCCTGCAGCGCGACGGCGTAGAGCTCTGGCTGTGCGAGCTGGGCGACGAGCCGCTGCAGATGGTGCAGCAGTCGGGGCTGCAGGCGCTGGTGGGCGCCGACCATGTGACGCCCACCCTCGGGGCGGCGCTGAGGGCGGCCACGCGTTGAGCCCGAGGCCGCCGGCGCCCTGCCGCCGCGTAAAATCCGCGATTTCCCATTCCCTCGAGCGGGGGCGCCTGCCCCGCGAGAAGCCGCCATGCCGCTGTTCTGGAAGCCCTACAAGTCCGAGATCACCCAGTTCATCGACGAGCTGAAGCGCCAGAAGCCCACGCTGGAGCAAGAGCAGCGCGCCGGCCGCGCGCTGCTGTGGGACAAGCCCATCGACCCCGACCTGCAGGCCGAGTTCAAGGCCGGCAAGGTCGCGCAGCAGCCCTACGTCTACCAGACCAAGGGCCATTGACGGCGGCGGCTCGTGTCCGACACCTTGATCGCCGAGGAGCCGGCGGCGCCGCTCCCGGTGGATGAGACGGGCGCGCCCGCCGTGGTGGATCACGTCGCCGTCGCCCGCCTGTACGGCGAGCCGCTGTTCGCGCTGCCGCAGGACCTGTACATCCCGCCCGACGCGCTGGAGGTGTTCCTCGAGGCCTTCCAGGGCCCGCTGGATCTGCTGCTGTACCTGATCCGCAAGCAGAACTTCAACATCCTGGACATCCCGCTGGCGGAGGTGACGCGGCAGTACCTCACCTACGTCGAGCAGATCCGATCGCGCAACCTCGAGCTGGCCAGCGAATACCTGTTGATGGCCGCAATGCTGATCGAGATCAAGTCGCGCATGCTGCTGCCGCCGCGCAAGACCGACGACGGCCAGGAGCCCGAGGATCCGCGCGCAGAGTTGGTGCGCCGCCTGCTCGAATACGAGCAGATGAAGCTGGCGGCGGCGCGGCTGGACGCGCTGCCGGTGATCGGGCGCGACTTCCTGCGTGCCCAGGTCACCATCGAGCAGGCGCTGAAGCCGCGCTTTCCCGACGTGTCGGCCGACGAGTTGCGCGAGGCATGGGCCGACATCCTCAAGCGCGCCAAGCTGCACCAGCACCACAAGATCACGCGCGAGCAGCTGTCGGTGCGCGAGCACATGAGCATCGTGCTGCGCACCTTGCAGGGCCGCCGCTTCGTCGAGTTCGAGGATCTGTTCGAGGTGCAGCGCGGGCCGCAGGTGGTGGTGGTCACCTTCATCGCGATGCTGGAATTGGCGCGCGAACACCTGATCGAGATCACGCAGGCCGAGGCGTTCGCGCCCATCTACGTGCGGCTGGCCTACCAGCCCGCCTGAGGAGCAGCCGATGAGCTCGCAGACCAACCTGGCGGCGGACGCAGCCGCCGAACGCAAGCGCGTCACGCTGCCCGCGCTGCGCGCGATGCAGGCGCGCGGCGAGAAGATCGCGATGCTCACGGCCTACGACGCCACCTTCGCGCGCCTGCTCGACGACTGCGGCGTCGACTGCCTGCTGATCGGCGATTCGCTCGGCAACGTGCTGCAGGGCCAGGCCAGCACGCTGCCGGTCACGCTGGACGAGATGGTCTATCACACCGGCTGCGTGGCGCGCGGCAACCGAAGTGCATTCGTGATCGGCGACCTGCCCTTCGGCACCTATCACGAGAGCGTGGCGCAGGCGATCGCCAGCAGCGCGGCGCTGATGCGTGCCGGCGCGCAGATGGTCAAGCTCGAAGGCGGCGGCTGGACCGTGGAGGCGGTGCACGCACTGGTGCAGCGTGGCATTCCGGTGTGCGCCCACCTGGGCCTGACGCCGCAGAGCGTGCACGCGCTGGGCGGCTATCGCATCCAGGGTCGCGAGGCCGACAGCGCCGCCACCTTGAAGCAGCATGCGCGCGAGCTGGCCGATGCGGGCGCCGCCATGCTGGTGCTGGAGATGGTGCCTTCGGCGCTGGCCGCCGAGGTGCAGGCCGCGCATCCTCAGCTGATGACCATCGGCATTGGTGCCGGCCCGGACACGGCAGGCCAGGTGCTGGTGCTGCACGACATGCTGGGCGCCACGCGCGGCCGGCTGCCGCGTTTCGTGCGCAACTTCATGGAAGGTGCGGGCAGCCTGGAGGCGGCCGTGCGCGCCTACGTAGGCGCCGTGAAGGACCGCAGCTTCCCCGACCCCGCCGTGCACGGCTACTGACAGGAGCGCCGCATGCGAGTGATCCACACCGTGGCGGAGCTGCGCGATGCGCTGGCCGCCGAACGCCGTACGGCCTTCGTGCCGACCATGGGCAACCTGCACGAGGGGCACTTGTCGCTGGTGCGGCGCGCGCGCGCGCTGGGCGGCCCGGTGGTGGCGAGCATCTTCGTCAATCGCCTGCAGTTCGCGCCGCACGAGGATTTCGACACCTACCCGCGTACGCTGGAGCGCGACTGCGCGCTGCTGGCGCCCGAGGGCTGCGACATCGTGTTTGCGCCCAGCGAAGCCGAGCTGTACCCCGAGCCCCAAGGCTACAAGGTGGTGCCGCCGGCGGCGTTGGCCGACATTCTCGAAGGCCATTTCCGCCCCGGCTTCTTCACCGGCGTGTGCACGGTGGTGCTGAAGCTGTTCAACCTCGTGCAACCCGCGGTGGCGGTGTTCGGCAAGAAGGACTACCAGCAGCTGATGGTGATCCGCCGCATGGTGGGCCAGCTCGGCCTGCCGGTGCGCATCGAGGGCGCTGAAACCACGCGCGCCGACGACGGCCTGGCGCTGTCGTCGCGCAACGGCTACCTGAGCGCGGGCGAGCGCGAAGAGGCGGTGCAGCTGTCGCGCACCCTGCGCGACGTGGCCGGGCAGCTGCGCCTCGGTGAACAAGACATCGGCGCGCTGGAGGCGCGCGCGATGCAGGCGCTGACCGCACGCGGATGGAAGCCCGATTACGTGGCCGTGCGCCGCCAGGCCGATCTGCAGGCGCCGACCCCCGGTGCACCGCTGGTGGTGCTGGCCGCGGCCAAGCTGGGCAGCACGCGCCTGATCGACAACCTGGAAGTCTGAGGACCGCGCGGCTCAGCGCATGCCGAGCTTGAAGCCGATCATCGAGCGCAGCTTGTTCGGCACCACCGGCTTGACCAGCAGGTGGAAGTCGTACTCCAGCGCCTGGCGCTCGTGCGTGCTCATCGTGCTGCCGGTCACCACGATGGCCGGCAGCGGCGAGCGGAAATGGTCGCGCAGCGCCAGCACCGCCTCCAGCCCGGTCTGCCCATCGCGCAGCCGGTAGTCGGCGATCACGAGGTCGGGCGGCCGCCGCGCGTCCGCCCCGGTGAGGGCCCAGGTGAGGCAGGAGGCGACGTCCTCGAAGCTGTGCACCGACGCACCCCAGCCCTTGAGCAGCACCTCCAGCCCGCTACGCACCGCGGGGTCGTCCTCCACCACGATCACCAGGCGATCTTGCAGCGTCAGGCCGAGCGAACGCCGCATCGGCATGCCCGCTTCCTCCGCACGCGGTGCGCGGCCCAGCGGGAGGTCGAGCGTGAACACGCTGCCGTGGCCGGGGCGCGAGCGCAACTGCAGCGGCGCTTCCATCAGGCGCGACAGCCGTTGCACGATGGCCAGCCCGAGCCCCAGGCCTTTGCGCTCCTGCGGCTGCACCGCCAGCGCCGGGTCGCGCGCCTGGAAGAACTCCTCGAAGATGCGCTCCTGGTCGGCCGGCCGGATGCCGACGCCGCTGTCCCACACCTGCAGCAGCAGCCGGTCGCCGCGACGGCGCGCGCTCACCAGCACGCCGCCGTCGTTGGTGTAGCGGATCGCGTTGGACAGCAGGTTGCGCAGCACCCGCTCGACAAGGATCGGATCGGCATAAGCGTTGTGCCGCCCGCCGCGAAAACGCAGGTCCAGCCCCTTCTCGAATGCCGTGGGCTCGAAATGCAGGCGCAGCTTGCGGAACATCTCTTCGAGGTTGAAGTGCTGCGGCCGGGCCTCGACACCGCCGGTGTCGATCTTGCTGATGTCCATCAGCTCGCAGAACAGGCCCTCCAGCGCGTCGACCGACGAGTTGATGCTGTTGACCAGGTGCGCCACCTCCTCGTTGTGGCTGCGCGAGCGCAGCGCTTCGGCGAACAGGCCCAGCGCGTGCAGCGGCTGCCGCAGGTCGTGACTGGCAGCCGCGAAGAACTGCGTCTTGGCGCGGTTGGCCACCTCGGCCTCGCGCCGTGCCGCGTCGGCCGCCGCCTTCTCGTGGCGCAGTTGAGCCAGCAGCTGGTCCGCCCGCACCTTCAGGTCCACCACGCGCTGGAACGCGCGCCGGTAGCCCCGCCCGAGCGCCGCCATCATGCCGAAGTTGACCAGCATGACCGCCGCCACCGACAGGCTGTAGCTGCCCGGCGCGGTGGCCACGCGCACCAGCGTCGGTAGGAAGCACAGCGCATTGAAGGCAAGGAACACGCGGCCCTGGGACGCCAGCAGCGGGATCGAGCCGACGCAGTAGCCGTAGACGATCAGCAGCAACGCGATGCGCAGCTCGGAGTCGCTGTCGCCATACAGCAGCCACACCGACAGGCCCCACATGGCACCGGAGGCCAGCGTGCCGAGGTTCCAGCGCCGGCGCCACACGGAGGCGTTCGTGTCGCGCCTGGCCCCGGCGGCACGATAGGCGCGCAGCACGACCAGCCGGTACACCCATACCACGGCAAACCCGGCCAGCCAGGGCAGCACCTCGCGCCGGCCGACCAGCGCGTAGAACAGCCCGAGCAGGATCATCGCGCCGGTGAAGTTGACCGCCAGCGACACGGCCGTCTGCTGGTACAGCGCGCGCACCTGGTCGGCGTCGCTGCCGCCCTCCTCGCCGGACATTCCCACCCAGCGCCAGCCGCCGGCCGGCGGCGGTGCGGGAGACGCAGCAGTCTCGGTCATGACGGGCAAGGCCGCATCCGCATCGGCGACTTCAGGGTTCGGGCGAGCGCAGGCCGGCGACCCCGGCGGGTTGCTGCTGCAGCATCTGGCTCACCGCCAGCACCGCCTGGGTGCGGGAGTTGACGCCGAGCGCGCGCAGCACGGCCGCAACATGGTCCTTGATGGTCTCCACCGACAGGCCCAGCTCGCGCGCGATGTGCTTGTTGGGCTTGCCCTGCAACAGCAGCAGCAGCACATCGTGCTGGCGCGTGGTAAGGCCCAGCGACTCCAGCGTACCCACGGTCTGGTAGCTCTCGACATGGCGCATCATCTCCGGCGGCTGGGCCGCCGGTGCCGGCGTGCCGCCCAGCGTCATCGGCGGCACGTAGATGCCGCCGGACATCACCAGCCGAAGCGCTTCGAACAGCGTGTCGTTGGAGGCGCGCTTGGGCACGAAGCCCATGGCGCCCATGTCGATCGAGCGGATCACGTCGCTGGCGCGGTCGCTCGCGGACACCACGACCACCGGCACCGCCGGATAGGTTTCGCGCAGCTCGGCCAGCACGTCGAAGCCGTTGGCGTCGCCGAGCTGCAGATCCAGCAGCACCATGTCGAAGTCGGGGTCGCCGGCGAGCTTCTCGCGCGCCTCTCGCGCGCTGCCCGCGCCTACGACGTTCACGCCATCGGCCAGTTGCTGGATCACGGTCTGCAAGGCGGCCAGGATCAGCGGATGGTCATCGACCAGCAGTACTTTCATGGAACCCTCTCGGTAGGAACGGCCCGGAGGTCAGTGCCCCCGGATCTCGATGCAGTAGAGCGATCGATCCTAAACGAGGCGTCTTTGGCCTCGGCTCCCCCTTAAGGGGGTGACGGGAGTCACACGTAGCGCCGCGTCACCGATTCCGCCACGCACACCGGCTTGGCGGCGCCATCGGCCTCCACCGTCACTTCCACCGTGAGCTGCGCACCGCCATCGATCGCCTCGTACGACAGCAGCTTGAAGTGCCCGCGCACACGACTGCCCGACGGCACCGGCGACGGGAAGCGCACGCGGTTGAGCCCGTAGTTGACGCCCATGCGGCTGTCGGCCACCTCGAACCCGGTCTCGAACATGCGCGGCAGCAGGCTCAGCGTGAGGAAGCCGTGCGCGATGGTCGTGCGGAACGGGCCCTGCGCCGCCCGCTGCGGATCGACGTGGATCCATTGATGGTCTTCAGTGGCATCGGCAAACAGCTCGATGCGGCGCTGGTCCACCGCGATCCACTCGCTGGTGCCCAGCGAATGCCCCACCAATGCCTTCAGGTCTTCCAGCCGGTTGAAACGCTTCACGTGTCGATCCACTTCAGTATCGAATCCCATTGCGGCAGGTCGCGCTCCACGCGACTCGCTGCCACGTCCCACAAGGTGAGGCCGCGGGCGGCCAGATGCACGTAGTTCTGCGTGTCGCGCAGGAAGCCCAGCACCGGCACCTTCAGCGTGTCGAGGAAATGGCGCAGCTGGTCGACGGCGATCGTGTGGTCGCGCACCCGCATGCCCACCACGCCCACCTGCACGCGGCTGCTGTGGCGATGCGCCATCAGCTCCTGCACGAAGGCGTGTGTGGCCTGGATGTCGAACAGGCTCGGCTGCAGCGGCACGATCACCTTGTCGGCCAGCTTCATCACCTCGTCCAGCCGCTTGCCGTGTAGCCCGGCGGGCGTGTCCAGCACCACATGCGTGGTGCCTTTGGGCGGACGGACGAGACCGTCCTCCTTCAGGTCCCAGCCGCGGATCTCGGGCAGGTGGCCGGGCCGCAGCTGCAGCCACTGGCGCGACGACTGCTGGCGGTCCACGTCGCCCAGCATCACCGAATGCCCTTGCCGCGCCAGTGCGCCGGCCAGGTTGGTGGCCAACGTGCTCTTCCCCACCCCCCCTTTCGGATTGGCCACCACGATGACCGGCATGCCGCCTCCGTTTGCATGAGTTTCGGGGTATGGTAGCGCCCGCCGTGCGGAGCCCGAGGCCGGGCAAACCCAAGCGAGCACCCGCTTATCCCCTTGCCGATGGCCCACACCCTCGTTCTCGGCGCCCATCCGGACCTGGGCCGTTCTCATGTGCACCGCGCACTCGGCGCGGCGCTGGTGCAAGCCGCGCTGCCCGGTGTGGCGCGGCGCGACCTGTACGCGCTGTACCCCGACTACCTGATCGACGTGGCGGCCGAACGCGCGGCGCTCGCCGAGGCGCAGCTCGTGGTATGGCAGCACCCGATCCAGTGGTATTCGATGCCGCCGCTCATGAAGCTGTGGGTCGACGAGGTGCTGGGCTTCGGCTGGGCCTACGGCCCGGGCGGCACCGCCCTTCGCGGCAAGGACCTGTGGCTCGTCACCTCCACCGGGGGACCGGAGGCTTCGTACCGGCCGGACGGACGCAACCGCTACTTCTTCGATGCCTTCCTGCCACCCTACGAGCAGACCGCCAACCTCTGCGGCATGCGCTTCCTGCCGCCGCTGGTGCTGCATGGCGCGCACCGTGTGAGCGATGCGGCCCTGGCGGAACAGGCCCAGGTGTTCGTGCAGCGGGTCGCCAGCTACCCGGACTGGCCCGAGCTGCAGGACCTGCCCGAATGCGTGGCCTGCGAGGTGGCGCCCGACGAGCGCCCCGGCACATGACGCACACACCCTGGATCATCACCAGCCTGGTCTACCTGGCCGCTGCCGTGCTGGCGGTGCCGCTGGCACGCCTGCTCGGGCTGGGCTCGATCATCGGCTACCTCGCCGCCGGCATCGTCATCGGCCCGGCCGGTCTGCGGCTCGTTACCGACCCGGCAGAGATGCTGCACTTCGCCGAATTCGGCGTCGTGCTGATGTTGTTTCTCGTGGGCCTGGAACTGGAGCCGCGGCGCCTGTGGGCGATGCGGCGCCCGATCTTCGGCTGGGGCAGCGCGCAGTTGCTGGGCTCGGCGCTGCTGATGCTGGCCGTGGCGGTCGGCTGCGGCCTGCCCTGGCGCCTGGGGCTGGTGGCCGGGCTAGGGCTGGCGATGTCGTCCACCGCCATCGGCCTGGGCGTGCTGAACGAGCGCAACCTGATGGCCACCAGCGCCGGCCAGGGCGTGCTGAGCGTTGCCCTGCTGCAGGACATCGCCGCCATCCCCGTGCTGGCGCTGGTGCCGATGCTGGGTGGAGCCACCAGCGCGCATCCGGGGCAGGGCTGGAGCGGTGCGCTGAAGGCCGCCGCCGTGATCGCTGCCATCGTGCTCGGCGGACGACTGCTGCTGCGGCCGGCGCTGCGCTGGATCGCGCGCAGCCGCACGCCGGAGATCTTCACGGCCGCCGCGCTGCTGCTGGTGGTGGCCACCGCGGCCTTGATGCAGGCGGTGGGCCTGTCGATGGCGCTGGGCGCCTTCCTCGCCGGCGTGCTCTTGGCCGAGAGCGAGTACCGGCGCGAGCTCGAAACCGACCTGGAACCTTTCAAGGGCCTGCTGCTGGGACTGTTCTTCATCGCCGTGGGCATGAGCATCGACTTCGCGGTCGTCCTGCAACGCCCGCTTCTCGTGGCCGCCATCGTGCTCGGCTTCGTGGCGCTGAAGGCGCTGGTGCTTTGGGCCATGGCGCGCGGCATGCAACTGCCGGCCGCCGAGCGGCCGGTGTTCAACATCCTGTTGGCGCAGGGCGGCGAGTTCGGTTTCGTGGTGTTCCAGGGCGCGGCGCAGGCCGGCGTGATCGACGCACCGGTGTCGTCGCTGTTGGTGGCGGCGGTGGCGCTGTCGATGCTGCTGACGCCGCTGCTGCTGCTGGCATCCGACCGCTGGCTGGTGCCCCGGCTGGCGCGCCACGGGCCCGCTCGCAAGCTGCCCGAGCTGAGCGAGCCGCAGCATGCGCCGGTGATCATCGCCGGCTTCGGCCGCTACGGGCAGATCATCGGCCGCCTGCTGTTCGCCAACGGGCTGCACGCCACCGTGCTGGAGCACGATGCGGAGCAGGTGGAGGCGGTGCGGCGTTTCGGCTGGCGCGTGTTCTACGGCGATGCCACCCGGCTGGACCTGCTGCGCACCGCCGGTGCGGGCCAGGCCCGGGTGCTCGTGATTGCGATCGACGATATCGAGCAGAGCGTGGCACTGGCCCGCCTGGCACGCGAGCACTTTCCGCAGCTGCAACTGGTGGCGCGGGCGCGCAACGTGCGCCACTACTACCGCTTGCGCGAACTCGGGCTGACGATGATCGAGCGCGAGACGCTGGACTCCGCGCTGATGAGCGGGCGCAGCGTGCTCGAGCGCATGGGCTGGCAACCGCACGCGGCGCGCCAGCAGGCCTTGCGCTTTCGCCGCCACAGCATCGACCAGCTCGAGCAGATGGCGCCGCACTTTCGCGATGAGGCCAAGCTGATCGCGATGTCCAAGGAAGGCCGGCAGCAGCTCGAGCAGCTGTGGGCGCAGGAGCGTGCCGAGGCCGCCGAACGCGGTTCACGCGGTGGCTGGCATGTGCCCGCGGCCGAGGGCGAGCCCGGCGCCGAATAGGCGCACGGGCCCTGCCGCCGGACCGACAATCGGGCGATGTTCGCTCCCAACCAGACCGACGTGCGGCGCTTCTTCTGCGAGGCGCACGCCAAGCAGCAGCAAGGCATGCCGCTCACTCCGATGGAAGCCCTCGCGGCCGACTGGATCGCGCAGCACCCCGAATACCACGGCACGCTGTCCGATGTGGATGCGGCACTGGCCGCGCAGTACACGGTGGAAGGCGGCCAGGCCAATCCGTTCCTGCACCTGTCGATGCACCTGACGATCCAGGAACAGGTGGCGATCGACCAGCCACGCGGCATCAAGCAGGCGGTGGAATTGCTCGCCGCGCGCCGCGGTTCGCTGCACGAAGCCCATCACGAAGTGATGGAGTGCCTGGGCGAGATGGTGTGGGCCTCGCAGCGCAGCGGCCTGCCGCCCGACGGGCACGCCTACCTGGAGTGCGTACGCCGCCGCGCCACGCGCTGAGCGCACATGAAGAAGGGCCTGCGATGCAGGCCCTTTTCTTCGGGAGTGCGCAGCGTCAGGCGTGCGCAGCCCGTAGCTTCAACGAGAACTCCTGCAGCGCGGCAATGCCGCTCTCCTCGGCCTTCTTGCACCACGCCTGCAGGTCGTGCACCAGCTGGTCGGCCGACACATTGGTGCGCGTCCAGAGCTGACGCAGCTCCTCGCGCATCAGCACGAGCTTGGCCAGCTTGGGGCTGTGCTGCAGCGCGTTGGCCATCTGCGGCTTCAGGCCGGTGGGGATCTTGTCGTCATCGCGGTGCAACCAGCGCTTGGCCAGGCGCAGCTCGGCCCACTTGGCGCTGTTCTTGGCGCCCTGCTCCTGCAGATGCACCAGTTCGGCCTTGCAGACGCGGCGCATTTCCTTGGCGTAGCGCGCCATCACCTCGTAGCGGTTGGCGATCAGCGCCTCCAGGGTCTTGTCGTCGGCCACCGGCTTCACGCTGCCCAGCTTGAGCATCGGCGGCGTCTTGCGCACGGTGGCCAGCCCCAGCATCTCGAGACCCCGGATGTACATCCAGCCGATGTCGAACTCGTAAGGCTTGACCGACAGCTTGGCGCTGGTCGGATAGGTGTGGTGGTTGTTGTGCAGCTCTTCGCCGCCGATGATGATGCCCCACGGGGACACGTTGGTACTGGCGTCGGCCGCCTCGAAATTGCGGTAGCCCCACCAGTGGCCGATGCCGTTGATGATGCCCGCCGCGGTGATCGGGATCCACAGCATCTGCACGGCCCACACCGTGAGGCCGATGCCGCCGAACAGCAGCAGGTCGAGGATCAGCGTGAGGCCCACACCCTGCCAGGTGTAGCGGCTGTACAGGTTGCGCTCGATCCAGTCGTTCGGCGTGTTGTGGCCGAACTTGGCCAGCGTTTCCTGGTTCTTGGCTTCGCTGCGGTACAGCTCGCTGCCCGTCAGCAGCACCGTCTTGATGCCGCGGGTCTGCGGGCTGTGCGGGTCGTCCTCGGTCTCGCACTTGGCGTGGTGCTTGCGGTGGATGGCCACCCACTCCTTGGTGACCATGCCGGTGCCCAGCCACAGCCACAGGCGGAAGAAGTGCGCCGGAATCGGGTGCAGGTCGAGCGCGCGGTGGGCTTGCGAACGGTGCAGGAAGATCGTGACTGCGGCGATCGTAATGTGCGTGGTGACCAGGGTGTACAGCAGGACCTGCCACCACGCCGCATCGGTCACGCCCTGCGCCAGCCACTGGATCGCAGCGTCCCACACCATCGAAAGTTCGTTCATACCTGCCTTGCAGCCCACCGTGGGCGAATGCGGGATTGTAGGAGACGAGGGGTTCCCGCATCCCGAAAAGTGCGTGGTACCAGCCCGCAGGGTCCGGCAAAACGCCCGACCTTTGAGCGGTATCAACGACACCGGTTCCCCGATCGAGGTGCAAAAGTCGCGCCTTCAGGCCTTCTTTTGCCAGACCGCGGCAAAGAAGCCGTCGGTGCCCTGGCGGTGCGGCCACAGGCGCAGGTAGCCCTGGCTGTCCAGCGTGGCGGCGTCGGGCACCTGGGCCCGCGCAAGCGCTTCACCGGCCGGCACCTGCTCGAAATCCGCATGGGTGTCGGAGAAGGCCTGGGCGATCGCTTCGTCTTCCTCCCGCAGCAAGCTGCAGGTGGCGTACACGAGCCGCCCCCCCGGCTTGAGCAGGCGCGCGGCACTGTCCAGGATCGCGGCCTGCTTGGCCCGCAATTCCTCCAGCGCCGCAGGCGACTGGCGCCATTTGAGGTCGGGGTTGCGCCGCAGGGTGCCCAGGCCGGAACAAGGGGCATCCACCAGCACGCGGTCGATCTTGCCGGCCAAGCGCTTCACTCGGTCGTCGCGCTCGTGCGCGATTTGCGCCGGGTACACGTTGGACAGGCCGCTGCGCGCGAGCCTGGGCTTCAGCGCGTCAAGCCGGTGGCCGGACACGTCGAAGGCATACAGCCGGCCGGTGTTGCGCATCGCGGCGCCCAGCGCCAGCGTCTTGCCGCCGGCGCCGGCGCAAAAGTCCACCACCATCTCGCCGCGCCGCGGCGCCAGCAGCAACGCCAGCAGCTGGCTGCCTTCGTCCTGCACCTCCACCTGACCCTGCGTGAACAGCTCCAGCTTGTTCAAGGCCGGCTTGCCCTGCACGCGCAGGCCCCACGGCGAATACGGCGTGGGCTGGGCGTCGATGCCGGCGGCGGCCAGCGCGGCCTGGGCGTCCTCGCGCCGAGTCTTCAGCAGGTTCACGCGCAGGTCCAGCGGCGCCGGCTGGTTGAGGCTGGAGGCCAGCGCTTCGAACTCCCCCTCGCCCAGCTGCTGCTGCAAACGCTGCGCCAGCCAGTCGGGCAGGTTGTGGCGCAGCTTGGGCGGCAGGGCGACGGGGTCGATGCGTTGCGCGGCCTCCAGCCATTGCTGTTCCTGCGGGCCCAGTGCCCCCCTCAAAAAGGTGGGGCTGCCTTGCCAGGCCAGGATGGCCAGCCGGCGCTCGAGCGCACCGGGGCCGTTTTGTGCGAGATGCTGCAGCAGCAGGCGCTGGCGCAGCACCTGGTAGGTGGTTTCGGCGAGCGTGTGGCGCTCGCGCGCGCCGAGATCGCGGTGCTTGCGAAAGAACGCCGACACCACGCCGTCGGCCGGCGCATCGAACTTCAGCACCGACCGCAGCAGCTCGGTCGTCAGGTCCAGCAGGGCATTGGGATGCATGCGCCGGATTATCCCGGGCGCTACTCCTCAGGCCAGCAACTGCGCCGCGCCGCCCCGATGCGTCACCACGCCATCGGCCAGTTGCAGCTCGTCGTGCACGAACCAGCGCACCGCCAGCGGGTACATCACGTGTTCGCGCGCCAGCACGCGCGCTGCCAGCGTGGCTTCGGTGTCGCCCGGCAGCACGGGCACGACGGCCTGCGCCACGATCGGCCCATGGTCCAGCGCCGGGGTCACAAAATGCACCGTGGCGCCGTGCGCCTTGCAGCCGGCCTCGATGGCGCGCCGGTGGGTGTGCAGGCCGGTGAACGCCGGCAGCAGCGACGGATGCACGTTCAGCATGCGGCCGTGATAGCGGCGCACGAAGGCGTCGCCGAGGATGCGCATGAAGCCGGCCAGCACCACGAGGTCCGGTGCATGGGTGTCGATGGCCGCCGCCAGCGCGGAGTCGAACGCGTCGCGATCGGCAAACGCCTTGTGGTCGATGGCCTGGGCCACGATGCCGCGCGCCCGCGCGAACTCCAGGCCGGCCGCATCGGGCCGGTTGCTCAGCACGGCCGCCACGTGCGCGTTCCAGCCTTCGCGCGCGCAGGCGTCGACGATGGCCTCCATGTTGGAGCCGCGGCCGGAAACCAGGATCACGATGCGCTTCATCGGCCGCGAGTGTAATGACCGGCCCTCCTACAATCCCAGGCTCACTTTTCGAACCCGCCATGACTTCCGAAGAAGCCACACCCGTGCCGCGCGCCGCCAAGGCCCGCGTGCTGTCCGGCATGCGCCCCACCGGTGCGCTGCACCTGGGCCACTACCACGGGGCGCTGAAGAACTGGGTGCGCCTGCAGGACGACTACGACTGCTTCTACTTCGTGGCCGACTGGCACGCGCTGACCACGCACTACGAAGAGCGCGAGGTCATCGAGCGCAACGTGTACGACATGGTGATCGACTGGGTGGCCGCCGGCCTGGACCCGGAGCGCTGCACGATGTTCCTGCAGAGCCGCCTGCCCGAGCATGCCGAGCTGTTCACGCTGCTGGCCATGGGCACGCCGCTGGGCTGGCTGGAGCGCGTGCCGACCTACAAGGACCAGATCGAGAAGCTGAAGGACCGCGACCTCGCCACCTACGGTTTCCTCGGCTACCCGCTGCTGCAGGCGGCCGACATCCTGATCTACAAGGCCGCCTTCGTGCCGGTGGGCGAGGACCAGGCCTCGCACGTGGAGCTCACGCGCGAGGTGGCACGCCGCTTCAACCACCTGTACGGCAAGGTGCCGGGCTTCGACGCCAAGGTGCAGGCCGCACTCGCCAAGCTGGGCAAGGACGACGCCCGCTACTTCGAGAAGCAGCGCAAGGCCTACCAGGAGACCGGCGCCGCCGAGGCCGTGGCCAAGGGAGAGAACATCCTGAAGAAGGCCGCCGCGCTGCCCGACTGGAGCTCCGACGACGCGGAGCTGCTGCTCGGCCACTTCAAGGGCACCGGCAAGACCGTTCTGCCCGAGCCGCAGGCGCTGCACACCGAGGTGACCAAGCTGCCCGGGCTGGACGGCGCCAAGATGAGCAAGAGCTACGGCAACACGATCGCGATGCGCGAGGCGCCGGCCGTGGTGAGCGAGAAGATCCGCAAGATGCCCACCGACCCGCAGCGCGTGCGCCGCACCGACGCGGGCAACCCCGAGCGCTGCCCGGTGTGGGAGTTCCACAAGGTGTACTCGGAGGACGCCACGCGGCAGTGGGTCTGGCAGGGCTGCACCACGGCGGGCATCGGCTGCCTGGACTGCAAGCAGCCGGTGATCGACGCCATCATCAAGGAGCAGGAGCCCTGGCGCGAGCGTGCCGAGCCCTACCTCACGAACCCGAAGCACGTGCACTGGATCGTCGAGGTGGGCACCGAACGCGCCCGCTCGGTGGCGCGCCAGACCATGCGCGACGTGCGCGACGCGATGGGGCTCAACTACTGAGTCATCTCAGTCGACGCGCAGCGACACGCCGGTGAGGAACAGCGTGTCGTTCTTGCCCAGCCCCTGGCCGGGATGGCTGTCGTAGCGCTGCGCAAGGCTGGCGGTGAGCGACAGCCGCTGGGTCATCGCCACCGAAAGTGCAGCGTCGAAGGTGGCGCGCGAGCGGCCTGATCCCTGCAGATCGGGGAACACGGTGAGCTTCTGCTTGAAGCTCGTGTTCTCGCTCAGCTTGTGGTTGGAGTCCTCCGACAGCAGCAGCTCGGCGTGGCTGTATTGCGTGCGCTCGACGTCGTCGACCGCCAGCGGGCGGCTGTAGCGGTCCACGGTATAGGCCAGGCCGGCGAGCACGTCCCAGCTGTTGTCCTGCAGCTTCAGCACGTGGTAGCCCAAGCCCTCGCCGAGCGCACTGCGCAGCGAGATGGCCGCCGGCAAGTCGCGCAGCAGGTCGAGCTGCGTGAAGCCGAACCAGTCGGGCGTGATGTCGAGCGCATAGCGGCCGCTGCCGCCCAGGCGGTTGGCGGTGCGTGCACCGTTGGTGTGCGTGTACTGGCCCGCGGCGTTGAGCGACCACTTGTCGTGCAGGGTCATCTTCACCGCATCGGCACCGAACGAAACGCTCTTGGCGTCGGTATTGCCGCTGGCCAGGCTGGCGCCCGCGGTGTACAGCGAGTGCCATCGACCGTCAGACACTTGTGTCACCTGCGCCTGCACCGCAAGGCAAGAACACCCGGCAAGGGCAATGAGGGCGAGTCGAACGGCAGGGCGAATCTGCATCGTGGGGGGTTCCTTCGGTTGGGGCGGCAGCACTGCACCGCTGCGCTATTCTCCCGATCCCCGACCGTTTCCAGCATGCCCGGCATCCATATCACCGACATCGAGGCGGCCATCAACTGGTGGCGCGAGCGCTCGCCGTCGCCCGACGGCATCAGCGCCTGCGCAGAAGTGCGCGCGCTGGCCGAGGTGTATGCGCTAATGGTGTACTACCACGAGGACGAGTGCGACGAGGCCGGCATGCCGGCCAACGCGCGCAACGCCTGGCTGGCCTGGTACGCCAGCACGCCCGACGCGCCGTGCATCGCGATCTGCTCCACCGCGCAGGGCGACGCCATGTGCAAAGGCTGCGGCCGCAGCTTCGACGAGGTGCAGCACTGGCCGGTGTACACGCCGGCCGAGAAGCGCGCGGTGTGGCGCCGCATCACGCTGGACGGCACGGCGTGGCGCTTCAACCGCTATGCGGAGCGGGCGCGGGTGGCCAGCGGCGCGGACCATCCTCCGGCCGAGACGCTGGAGCGCCAGCGCGCCTGATCGCGCGCGCGCCGCCTACGCGGGCAGGCGCAGCACGAAGCAGCTGCCACCGCCCTCGCGGGCCTCGCAGCGCACGCTGCCCCCATGGCGCTCGGCAATCTGCTTGACCAGGCTCAGGCCCAGCCCCACGCCGCCGGCCTGCTCGGCATGGCCGGGCAGACGGAAGAACGGCTCGAAGATGCGCTCGCGCATCGCCTGCGGGACGCCCGGGCCGCGGTCGCATACGCGCACGTCGACGCAACTGCCGGTGCCGGTGATCGCCACCGACACATCGCCGCCGCCATAGCGGTGCGCGTTCTCCAGCAGGTTGCGCAGCGCACGGCGCAGCAGGCGCTCGTCGCCGCGCAAGGGCGGCAGCGCCGGCGGCGCCTCCACCTGCGCGTTCACGCGCGCGGCTTCTTCGGCGGCCAGCCCGATCAGGTCGACCGGGTCGCGCGCCTCGAGCGCGGTCTGCGCGTCCAACCGACTGGCCAGCAATACCTCCTCAACCAGCGCGTCGAGTTCGGCGATGTTGGTATGGATCTCCTGGTTCAGGCGCGCGCGCTGCTCGGGCGACGCGCCATCGATCATCGCCACCGCCATCTTCAGGCGGGCCAGTGGCGAGCGCAGCTCGTGGCTCGCATTGGCCAGCAGGCTCTGGTGCGAGTGCAGCAACTGCTCGATGCGCTCGGCGGCCCGGTTGAAGCTGGTGCCGAGCGCCGCGACTTCGTCGCGGCCGTCCTCGGGCACGCGCTGACTCAAGGCGCCGGCACCGAACGCTTCCACGCCCTGCTTCAACGCCTCCAGCCGGCGCGTGAGCCGGCGCACCACCGGGTAGGCGCCCAGCGCGACCGCGGCAAACAACAGCAGCAGCGTGGCCGCCAGCCCGGCGCCGCCCACCAGCACCGGCGGGCCGCCGTAGTGGATCGCGAAGGCCGCCCCGGGCGGGCGCGGCGGTGGCCGGCCATCGTTGTGCGAAGGCGGCGCGCCGTCCTCACGCGGCTGCCGCGGCCGCTCGCCGCCGCGTACCAGCAGGGGCCGCAGCATCAGCAGTGTGCGGCCGTCGGACAAGCGCACGCGATAGGTGATGCGCGGCGGGCCCATCGGGTCGTCGGCGTGGCGCGCGAACATCGGCGAGGTGGCGATGCGCCGGCCTTGCGCGTCGTCCAGCGCGAGTGGCAGGTGCAGGCGCTCGGCCCAATCGACCAGCGCGTCGCGCTGCTGCTCGGGCGGTGCGCTGACGGCCGGCAGGCTGTTCTCGATCAGCGTGGCCCAGGCGGCCGCACGCTCGCCGGCCACCGTCTGCAGCCGCAGGCGCTCTGCGTCGAGGTGGCGCTGCGCCAGCCAGCCCGCGACCAGCGCGAACAGCAGCAGCACCGCGACGATGGTGAGGTAGATGCGGACGTACAGGCTCTTCACGTCACGCGCCGTCGGCGTCCTGCTTGCGCGCGAACACGTAGCCGGCGCCGCGCACGGTGAGCACGCGGCGCGGGTTCTTGGGGTCGTCCTCGATGGCCGAGCGGATGCGGGAAATGTGCACGTCGATCGAGCGGTCGAAGGCGTCGATCGGATGGCCCTTCAGCTGGTCCATGATCTGGTCGCGCGACAGCACGCGGCCGGCGCTTTGCGCCAGCACCACCAGCAGGTCGAACTGGTGGCCGGTGAGGTCGCAGTCGCGCCCGTCCAGCCGTGCCTTGCGCTCGCCGAGATCGATCTCCAGCCGGCCGAAGCGCAGCACCTCGTCCGGCGCCTCCGGCGCGGCTCGCCGCAGCAGCGCCTTCACGCGCGCCAGCAGCTCGCGCGGCTCGAAGGGCTTGGGCAGGTAGTCGTCGGCGCCGATCTCCAGGCCGAGGATGCGGTCCATCGGTTCGCCGCGCGCGGTGAGCATCACCAGCGGCAGACGGCGCGTGCGCGGGTCGGCGCGCAGCTCGCGCGTGAGGTCGAGCCCGTCGCCGTCGGGCAGCATCAGGTCGAGCACCAGCGCGTCGTAGGCGGCCGCTTGCAGGCGCTGGCGCCCCTGTTGCAGCGAGCCGGCCACGTCGACCTCGTAGCCTGCCTGGCGCAGGTAGTCGCCCACCATCGCCGTGAGGCGGGCGTCGTCGTCGATCAGCAGCAGATGAGCGGTGGCAGTCATGGCAGTCGGAATGGAAAAAGCGCCCCGGGCGCGAACCGCGGGGCGAATTCCTGGCCGAGAGGAGGAGGAAATCAGGCGGCCTCGCAGCATATCGCCGCCACGGCCATGATCACTTGGCGCTGTCCAGCTGCCGGCGCTCCTGCATGTGGCGCTGCATCATCTCGTGGCGCTGCTTCATCTTCTGCGCCAGCTGCTGGCGCTGCTCGGGCGTGAGCACGCGGCTGACGTCGAGCATCGCCTGCAGCATGCGCTTGGAGGCCTGGTCGTGCTGGGCCAGCATTTGCTGGCGCAGTGCCTCGGCGGCGTTGGCGTCGACGGTGGGCTGGGTGAACAGCGTCATCGCCTGCTCGTGCAGCGCGCGACCGGCCTCGTGCTGCGCCTTCAGGTCCGCGGCGGCGGCCTGCGCGATCTGCTTGATCTGCGTGCGTTGCGCATCGCTGGCGTTCACGCTGTCGAGCATGCGGTCGAGGCCGCGGCCCATCATCATCGGCCCGCCCATGAAACCACCCTCCCCGTGCGGGCCGTGGCGGCCCTGGGCGAACGCGGTCAGGGCGAAGCTGCCGGCCAGCGCCAGCAGCAGACCGGCAAACAGCAGGCGCAGCGCCTGCGGGGAAAAGCGTTGGGAAACGGAAGCGGCTTTCATCATCACTCCTGAGCTGTGGAACAAGCGTGGAGTGAAGCTTGGCGGCCGGCTGTTGAGCCGGTGTGGGGGCGGGGTAAAGAAAGGTGAATCGGCGGCTTCAGCCGGCCGGCTCGATGCGCACCAGGCGGCGGCGCAGCGCATAGGCGGGCTCGTCGGAGCGCAGCTCCAGGCGCAGCAGCACGCCGCTGGCGCGATCGACCATCAGCATGCCGTCGATGCGCGCGTTGGCCGGCCCGCCGGGCAACTCGCCGAAGAGCTCGATCGTGGCGGCGTCGAACGCGCGCCCGGCCAGCACCGCCGGCCCCACCGCGATGACCTGGCCGCGCACGCGGGCACGGCCGTCCGGCGGCAGCGGGCCCTGCAGCTCGCCTGCGAGCACGTCGCCCAGCGCCAGCTGCGTGCGCAGCAGGCGCGTCCAGCTGAGCAGGCGATGCGGTTGCGCCGGCGCCAGCGCATTGCCGGCGGCGTCCTGGCGCCAGGGCAGCGCGTGCGTGCCGGGGCCATCGTCGAGCAGGAAGTCGAATTCGCCGCGCTTGAGCGCAAGCAGGCGCAGGCCGAGCTCCTGCGCCGGGCCGCGCGCGCCGCTGCGCTCCTCGTACACCAGGCGCTCGCCCAAGGCCACCGGCAGCGCAGCACGGGCCGGCGGACGCAACGCGAAATGGGTGAACGTGCAGCCGCGGCGCGAGGCCACGGCATCCAGCGCTTCGTAGCGCTGCTTCAGGCGCTGCAGTTCGGCGGCGTCGAGGCCGTCCGGGCGCATCGCGAGCAGCGCGGGCCAGAACACGGCAGCGCCGGGCGACAGCACCAGCACCCGGCTGGCGCGGTCACCTTCGGGGGAGTAGGCCAGATCGGCGGCGCGCTGCTGCACCTGCTGGGTTGCATCGGCCAGCGCATCGCAGGGCCAGCCCTCGAAGTCGGCTTGCCCGGCACCGGCAGGCGACGGCGGCACTGCGGCACAGGCGGCCAGCAGTGTGACGAGGAAGCCGCAGAGGGCGAGACGGCGAAAAGGCATGGGGGGCGCGGGGACGGCGGCATTGTGCGCCAACCACCGAACGCGCCACTCCCATGAATGAGGTGCGCGCTGCGCAGCGTCAGCGCAAGGTGGCGCGCCGGACCAGGTTCACCACCGCAAGCAGGATCACGGCGCCCAGCAGCGAGACGATCAGCGACGGCAGGCTGAAGTCGTGCTGGTTGATCGTGCCGGCGTGGAAGAACGGCCCCAGCAGCCACCCCCCGAGAAACGCACCGACGATGCCGATCACCACGTCCAGGATGATGCCGTTGCCGCCGTCGCGCATCAGCAGGCTGGCCACCCAGCCGATCAAGCCGCCGACGATGAGCCAGATGAGGATGTTCATGTAGCGCTCCACTGTTGACGAAGATGTGTCGAGCATCGGCCAAGTGCCACGCCGGCGCAGTCGGCGCGCGGCGCCATCGACGGTCGGTGCATGCCGACAACGCGTCAGCGCGCCGGCGCCGCCGCCGCATCGTGCGCGCGCTCCATCCCCGGCATCGCCGGCTGGTGCGCGCGGCCGATGCGGTCGGCCTGGTCGATCGCCTTCATCACCTCGAAGGCGGCCACGTGATGCACCATGTGCCCGGCGTCCGGCACCACGCGCAGCTGGCTGCCCGGCAGCTGCCGGTGCAGCCACTGCGACTGCCAGCGCGTGTTCACCATGCGGTCGGCGTCGCCGGCCACGATCACCACCGGCGGCTTCAGATCCCGCAACCGGCCCTGCAGCTGCACGGCGGCCGGGATCATCATGGCGCTCTCGGCCGCCGCCGCGCGCAGCGCCAAGGGCCGCAGCGACATCCACACCGGGTACTGGCTCTTGAACGGCTCCGTCACCTCGCGCGGCGAGAAGATGCGCCAGTTCATCAGCGGCCACAGCAGGCGCGCCGCCAGCGGCGACACGGTGTAGCGCATCAGCGTGCCGAGCACCGGCAGCGCGGGGGCCGACATCCACGGCACGTCCAGCCGCACGCTCGGGTGGTAGTAACCGGAGACGAGCACCAGTGCGCGCACCTGCTCGGGCGCCTGCAACGCCATGTGCAGCGCGACCAGCGTGCCCCAGGAGTGACCGAGCACCAGCGCCCGCTCCACGCCCAGCCGGCGCAGCGCGCCCAGCACCAAGCGCGCCTGCGCCGCCGGGTCGAACGCGTGGCCGCCAGGTCGCTGGCTGTGGCCGTAGCCGGGGCGGTCGAACGCGAGCACCCGGTAGCGTGACGCAGCGCGGCCGACGATGCCGCTGAGCACCAGCTCCTGCGCCATCGCGCCGTTGCCGTGCAGCATCACGAGCGCCGGCGCATCGGCGTCGCCGCGCTCGAGCACGTGCAGCGCCACGCCGTCGACCACCACCATGCGCCCTTGCGGGGGGTTCTCGGCTTCGGCCTTGCGCGTCTGGCGCCGCACGAACCACGCGGAGGCCGCCAGCAACGCCACGGCACCCGTGGCGACGGCAAGCGGACGGGAGCGACGCGCGGGCGTCGCGGGCGAGCGGGCAGGCAGATCCATCACGGGGCTCCGGCGGGTGGGACGGACGGGCAGCAGCAAACGCTGTTCCGGGCGCTGAAGCTGCCGGCGCTTGTCATCGGGCGCCGACACGAAGTTGCGCCCGCGGCCGGCAGCGCAGGCGGCCTTGGCGCCGCACAGTGCGCTCAACACTTTGTTCCGAAGAAGGAGTCACCATGTCCGCAACGTTCAAGACCTCGATCCTGCTGGCCGGCCTGCTGGCCCTGGCCGGCGCCCAGGCCCAGACCACCGCCGCGCCCAGCGCCGCGGCATCGGCCACGGCGAGCAGCGGCGACAAGATGAGCAAGGACGCCGCCAAGGCCGAGAAGGACCAGATCGAGGCGACCTACAAGGCCGACAAGCAGGCCTGCAAGTCGATGAAGGGCAACGAGAAGGATGTGTGCGAGGCCGAGGCCAAGGCGAAGCAGAAGGTGGCCAAGGCAGAGCTGAAGGCCAAGGAGTCGGGCTCCGACCGCGACCGCGTGAACGTGGCCGAGACCCGCGCCAAGGCCGACTACGACGTGGCCAAGGAACGCTGCGAGGGCAAGCCGCGCAACGAGCGCTCGGCCTGCAAGAAGGACGCGAAGGCCGCCGAGAAGACCGCCCTGGACAGCGCCAAGAAGGGCTGACCGGCGCCCTCGCCGCGTCTCCCCTCAGGCGGGCAGGCCGCGGTAGGTGAACTGGCGCGCGCGCACCTCGCCGCGGCCCGCGGCGAAGAGCGCGAGCTTCAGGCTCAGGAAGCCGCCGAACACGTTGTGGTGCAAGCCTGAGACTTCCATCTGCCACGGGTGCTGCGTCCACTGCTGGCCGTCGGTGCCGTAGTGGAAGGTGACCACGTTCTCGTGGTTGGTCAGCTTGAGGTGCAGCGTGCGCGCCGCCACCGGCTGGCGCATCCACGTGTGCTCCTGCCCGTAGTTGTAGGTGTGCATCTGGCCGTTGCCGAAGCCCACGCCGACGAAGCCGCGCGGGTCGTAGAACAGCGCCAGCCCGCCTTGTGCGTTGCCGCGCATCTCGAGCACCACCGAGGCTTCGTAGCTGCGGTCGCCCACGATGCAGGTGAGCGGCGAGCAGTCGGCCAGCGTGCTGCCCTTGGCCTGCAGCACGAGTTGGCCGTTGTCGCGGCTGAGGCGCTGCGCCTCGTCGGCACCCGGCGCAAAGAAGCTCCACTGCAGGCCCAGCCGATCGGTGGAGAAGTCATCCGACAGTGCAAAGCCGGCCGGCTTGTGTGTGCCGGCTTTCGGCGCCGGCAGCGGCGCGGCCAGCGTGCCGCCGCGAGCCCGGAACCAGCCGTCGTGCGTCCACTCCACTGGCTCCAGCAGCGTCTGCCGGCCCAGCGTGCGAAAGCCGTTCTCGTAGCCGTGGTAGACCATCCACCAGTCCCCGGCCGGGCCTTCGACCAGGCTGGCATGGCCGCGCGACCACCAGGGCTCTTCGGCGCTTTGCGTGCGCACGATCGGGTTGTGCGGGCAGTGCTCCCACGGGCCGTGGATCGACCTGGAGCGCGCGGCGATCACCATATGGCTGGTGGGCGGCCCCGAGGTGCCGCCCACCGCGGACACCAGGTAGAACCACGCGCCGCGGCGAAAGAGCTTGGGCCCCTCCGGCGCGAACATCTCCACCACCCAGTCCTTCGGGTACTGCCACGGCGTGTACGCGTGCTCCAGCGTGCCCACGGTGGACAGGCCATCGTCGGCCAGCTGGATGCGACGCACGCCGTTGACGAACAGGTAGCGCCTGCCGTC
Source organism: uncultured Pseudomonadota bacterium (assembly GCA_946480245.1). The sequence continues at coordinate 14,702 of CAMLIZ010000023.1, read as the reverse complement.
CTCCCCCACCGCGTGGCCGGGGTCGATGCAGCCGGGCAGCTTCAGGTCGACCGGATCGCTCCACGGGCCGCGGATGTCGTCGGCATGGATCACGTGGATCGCACTGCCCTCGTCACGCTGCGACGGGATGTAGAGGTAGTAGCGGCCACTGTGCTTCACCAGGTCCATCGCCCACACGCTGCCGATCGGCTGGCGCAGCGCCGGGCCGATCGGCGCCCAGTTGAGCAGGTCCTTCGAGTGCCATATCACCGCGCCGGGATAGGACAGGAAGGACGAGAAGGTCATGTAGTAGTCGGCACCGTCCTTCAGGATCGTGGGGTCCGGGTGGTCGCCCGGCACGATCGGGTTGCGGTAGCGGCCGTTGCCCAGGTCGGCCTTGCGCTGGCCTTCGATGCCGGCGCCGAAGCGGGGCGTCGCCACGGCGGCGGCGCTTGCGGGCAAGCGCGTGGCCGCCGTCGCGGCCAGGGCAGCCTTGAAGGCGCCGCGTCGGGACAGGGCGCTCTTCATGCCGCCGGGCAGCGCGCTTTCATCGCGCGGCGTTGACGATGGTGCTGATGAGGCTGGGATACGCCTGCGCACCGGTGGAGCGGTCGAACAGGCCGGAGCTGTGGTCCTCGGTGGCGCCGGCATCCCAGTACACCGGCACCACGCCGCGCGAGAACGCGGAATGCGCGATGTATTGGTCCCAGTAGGTGCGGTACTGCTGTGCGCTGTCGACGTTCAGGCGCGAGATCGCGGAGAACTCACCCATGATCACCGGCATGCCCAGCCCGTCGATGAAGCGCTGCTTGAGCTTGTTGAACTGCGCGTCCACATAGCTCTCGTTGGCCCAGGTTTCCGTGTTGGAGCCGCTGGTGGCGATGTTGCCCCACTGCCAGATGTTGTCGTTGCCGGTGTTCAGCGTGAAGTCGTACGGGTCGTAGAAGTGCACCTCGACCATCAGCCGCTTGCTGGCGCTGTCGTTGGGCACGGTGAAGTAGTTGTAGGTGTAGTCGACGTTGGTGTTGAAGCCCTGCACGATCAGGTGGCGCACGGCGTTGTTGCCGCCGGTGGCGCGCACCGCGTCGACGAAGGTCTGGTTGAAGCTGTTTTGCACGGTGTAGTACTCCACCGTGGGCGCGCTCCAGTCGCCGTCCTTCATGACCTCGTTGGTGCCGGCGAACAGCAGCGTGTCGTCGTAGTTCTTGAAGTTGTTGGCGATCTGCGTCCAGAACTTCTGGATGCGTGCGTTGATCGTGGCCTGCTGCGCATAGGTGGGGTCGTTCATCCACCCGCCGTCCCAATGAATGTTGATGATGGCGTACAGGCCCGCGTTGTGCGCGTAGTCCACCACCTGCGTCACGCGCGCCATCCAGCTCGCGCTGATGTTGTCGTTGGCGTCGGCGTACTGCTTCCATGACACCGGGATGCGCACGGTCTTGAAGCCGGCCGCCTTGACCGCGTTCATCAGGGCCTGGCTCACGGGCGGGTTGCCCCAGGCGGTCTCGCCGCCGATCGCTTCCAGCGAATTGCCCACGTTCCAGCCCGGCGACATCAACGCCGACAGCTGCAGGCTCGTGAGGTCGCGCATGCCCGAGGTGGTCGTGCTCGTGCTGCGCACGGCTGAGGCCGGCGCCGAGTAGTAGGCCCTGTTGCCGACGAAGAACCTGACCCAGTACCAGTAAGTGGTGCCCTGGGCCGCGCTGCTGTCGGTGTAGCTTCGGGTGGTGCTGCCCAGCGTGGCCAGCTGGCTGCTGCGCTTGATGTTGCTGTCGGTGTCGCGGTACACCTGCATGTTGCCGACGTTGCCGCTCACGGTCCAGCTGAGCTGGATGTTGCTGGAGGTGCCGGTGGCCGTGAGGCACACCGTGGCCCCGCCGCCGCTGCCGCAGCCTTGCGCGTGCGCGAGAAGACCCAGCCAAAGGCCGAGAAGCAACAGTACGGCCGAGCGCAATAACTTCATGTCCATCTCCTTGCAAAAGCTGCCATGCGGGCTGATGCGCCGGCGTGAGCCTGCGTCCCAGTACGTGCTGGTAAGTGCCGGCCGGGTCGAAATCGGTTTAAAGGCGGCGCCGCGGCGTTTGCCAAAAATTGCCGGAACAGGTCAGACCTGCCCGCGGCGGGCCTCGAGGGCCGTGCGGATCTCGCTCATGCGCGACTCTGTCAGCGGGAAGCGCAGGATCGCGACCAGCGCCAGAACCAGCCCGATCACCGGGATGCCCGACAGCAGGATGCGGATCATGAAGATCGCGTGCTCGGTCTGGATCGGCAGCTTGGAGTCGAAGCCGGTGAACTGCAGGATCCAGCCGGAGGCGCCCACGCCGAGCGCGATGCCGACCTTCGAGATCCACGACTGGCAGGCAGAGAACGAGCCTTCGCGGCGCTGGCCGGTTTCCAGCTCGTCGTGGTCCACCACGTCGGCCAGCACGGAGCCGTAGAGCGTCCAGAAGCCGGCCCCGGTAAAGGCCACGAAGCCGCAGGCGAACAGCTGCAATACCGGCATCTCCGGGTCGTAGAGCCACCAGTCGCCGATGAAAGCGCAGATGGCCAGCGACAGCACCGTGGCCAGCCCCGCGCGTTTGCCGAAGCGGCGTGCCAGGCGGTTGAAGAACGGGATGCCGAGCAGGCCGAACCCCATGCCGGCGGCGCCCATCGCGGTGTTCCACTTGGCCGCCAGCGCCACGTCGCCCTTGCACACGTAGTACACGGTGGCGTAGTAGCCGAGCGCGGAGACCATGGCGGTGCCGAGCCCGTAGGCCAGGTTCATGGTCACCACGCGTCGATAGGGGCGGTTGCGCAGCGTGCGCCACAACGTGTCGGAGAACTTGATCTTCTGCTGCGTCTTGCTGACGAGGTTGTCGTAGTAGCGCTCGCGCACCAGCAGGAAGATCGCGATCGAGGCCACCACCATGACGGTGCCGAGGATCGTGCAGTACACCTGTGCGCCGCGCAGGATGTCGGGCTTGCCGTCGGCGTGGTTGAACACCGCCAGCGTGGTGAACTGCGCGGCAAAGAACAGCCCCAGCTCGGGAATCTTCTGGATCAGGTTGCGCATCGACATCACGTTGGTACGTTCGTGATAGTCGGGCGTCATCTCCGAGCCCAGGCTCACCCAGGGCATGTTGAAGCAGCTCATCGCCGGCACGTACAGGATCGTGGAGACGAGCATGAAGACGAAATACTCGCCGTCGCTCCACCCGTGGCCCACCGCGAACAGCAGCGGCAACCCGATGCCGGCAAGCACACCGCCCACGAGGATGAACGGGCGCCGGCGGCCGACGCGCGTGCGCGTGTTGTCGGAGGCCCAGCCGAAGATCGCGTCGGAGGCGGCGTCGATGCCCACCTTCACCATCTGCACGGTGGAGATCAGCCCCGGCGCGACGTGCAGGAAGATGTTGAAGACCTGGAACGCCAGTGACGGGTAGAGCCAGTGGCCCCACATGTCGAGGAAGCTGCCCAGCCCCCAGCCGATCTTCTGCGACGTCGGCACGCGATCGGACACCGGCACGGCCGCCGGCGCGGCGGCGGTGGAAGGTACGGCGTCCAGGCGGCTCACGGCGACTCCGGTGCTGCTCATCAGAGGATCCTTCTCGTTCGCATCACGTCCGCGTAGTAGCGCGCGGACAGCTTGGGCGTGCGCTGCTGCGTGGCGTAGTCGCAGTGCACGATGCCGAAGCGGCGCTCGTAGCCGTCTTCCCACTCGTAGTTGTCGATGAACGACCACAGGAAGTAGCCGTCGATCGGCACGCCGTCGGCGATGGCGCGGTGCACCTCGCGCAGGTGGTTGCGCAGGTAGTCGCGCCGGTGCAGGTCGATCACCTCGCCGTTGACCAGCGTGTCGTCGTTGTAGCCGCAGCCGTTCTCGGTGATGTAGATCGACTTCACGCCATACACCTGCTGGCACATGCGCGGCGCCCAGTAGATGGACTGCGGCACCAGGTGCAGCCAGGGGCTGTCGGCGCGCGGGTAGTCGGGCGGCAGCTTCAGCGCCTCGTAGGGCTGGCCGTCGCGGCCGGCGCGCACGAAGGTGCCGGTGTAGATGTTGAGCCCGAGGAAGTCGGTGGGCAGGCCGATCAGGTCGAAGTCACCCTGCTGCACCTGGGGTGCGGCCGCGCCCACGCGGCGCAGGTAGGCGTCGTCGTAGTGCTTGGCATGGATGGCGCCCAACAGGTGCAGGTTGCGGTCGGTGAACCAGGCGGTGGCGGCCGCGATGTCCTCCGGGGTTTCGGTCACCGGCACGCTGACGTCGCAGTTGTCGGTCAGGCCCACGCGCGCGCCGGGGCCGCCGTATTCCCTCACGGCGCGCACACCGTGGCCGTGCGCGAGCAGCGCGTGGTGGTAGGTCTGGTTGACCACGGCATCACCCTCCTTGCGGCCGGGCGCCTTGATGCCCGCGCCGTAAGCCAGCAGGGTGAAGCAGCGGATCTCGTTGAGCGTGATCCAGCGCTTGACCACGCTGCCGAAAGCCTTGACCACCGTGTCGGCATAACGCCCGAACGCGTCGACCGTGACGCGCGCGGCCCAGCCGCCGCGGTCTTCCAGCGCCTGCGGCAGGTCCCAGTGGAACAAGGTGACCCAGGGCGTGATGCCGTGGCGCGTCATGCTGGCGAACAGGCGGTGATAGAAGTCCAGGCCGGCCTGGTTGAGCGCGCCGTCGCCCTGCGGATAGATGCGCGGCCAGGCGATCGACAGGCGGTAGTGCTTGACGCCCAGCGCGGCCATCAGCGCGAAGTCCTCGTCGAAGCGGTTGTAGTGGTCGCAGGCCACGTCCAGCGTGTCGCCACCGTGCACGGTGCCGGGCCGGCGCGCAAAGCGGTCCCAGATGGATTCGCCCTTGCCGTCGACAAAGGCAGCGCCTTCGATCTGCGGCGCGGCGGCGGACACCCCGAAGACGAACGACGGGGGAAACGGGCTGGAATAGGTGAGCGGGTTCATTCGGTCAGGTCTTACTGCGAGGCCATCAACTTCTGCAGGGTGGGCTCCATCGCGCGGGCCCAAATGGCGTAGCCCTTGTCGTTCGGATGCAGCAGGTCGGGCATGACGTCTTTCGACAGCGTGCCATCGGGTTCGGTGAGCGCGTCGCCGATGTTCAGGAAAAACACGTTCTGGCCATCGGCATAGGCGGAGATCAGGCCGTTCAGCCGGTCGTTGAGTCGGCGCAGCCGGCTCGTGGGTTGCGCGTCCCGCGGGAACACCGCGAGCAGCAGGACCCTGGTGCCCGGCATGCGCTGGCGCATCTCGCCGAGGATGCGCCGGATGCCGGCGGCCGTGGTGCGCGGATCCTCCTGCCGGTCACCGGTGTTGTTGGTGCCGATCATCAGCACGGCCACCTTCGGGTGCAGGCCGTCGAGCTCGCCGTGCTCGATGCGCCACAGCACGTTCTCGGTGCGGTCGCCGCTGAAGCCGAGGTCCACCGCGTTGTACCGGGCGTAGTGCTCGGCCCACACCTTGGCGCCCGCGGTCTCCCAGTTGTGGGTGATGGAGTCGCCCACGAACACCAGCTGGGGCGAGCGGCCGGCGGCATTGAGCGCGCGCACCTGCTGCAGCTTCTGCTGGTGGCGCGGCATCCACCAGTCCGTCGCCCACACCTCGGTCAACGGCGCCGGCGTGACCGACTCGACGCGGTAGTCCACGCAGCTCGCATTGGGCTCGCCGTGGCGCACGATGCGCACGTTGGCCAGCATCACCTCGCCGCTGCCGCTGGTTTCCATGCCGAAGGGCTGCGTGATGGCGCTGAAATCGTTGCCGTCGCGCTCGAAGCAGTGCAACGCGAACGACAGGTGCTGCCAACCCTTGCCCTGCATGGCGCGCGACGGCAGCACGTACTTGAGCGTGCGGCCGCAATCGGCGCCGCAGGCCATCGCGAAGTTGAGCCCCGCCCTGCCCATGTCCACCGCATTGACGTCGAACTCCAGCGTGCCGTCGGGCAGGTAGGAACGCAGGTCCACGGGCTTGTCGGCCACCAGGCGCAGGCTGGCCGACCAGGCCTCGTTCCAACGCATCGTGAGTGCGTCGTCGTCGGCGCCGTGCCGGGCGGAGCGCCGCACGCTGGCGCGGCCGGTGGGGTTGTCGGGATTGGCCGACTTGGGCACGGTGGCCGAGGCGCCGGTGAGTGCGATCTCGTCCTGCCAGCCCGCCAGCTGCACATGCAGGCCGGCGGGCGGCCCGCCGGCATACAGCACGAGCTCGTCGGGCGCGGTGTTCAGCGCAGCGGGGCCGCTGGCACAGGCGCACAGGCCCGCGAGCGCAGGCAGCGCAAGCCTGCGCAGCAGCGTGAAGCCACGGGAGGGCATGAACGTCGAACGCATTGACGGGGCTTTCATGTGCGGCGGCGCGGCCGGCCCACCACCACGCCGCGGCCGTGCGGTGCCAGGTACAGGGTGCCGTGCTCGAGCGGGTCGGCGGTCATCGACAGCAGGCGTCCGTAGCGGTGCTGGTCGTCGTTGATGCGCACGAAGCTCGCGCCGCCGTCGTCGGAGCGGAACAGGCCTTCGCCCGGCGCCGCGGCGCCGACGCTCACGCGGCCCCACACGTACACGCTGTGGTACGCGGCATCGGGCGCGGCCTTGCCGAGCGCCACCATCCACGCCTGTTGCACCGGTGCGATCGTGCGCGGTGGCTCGTCCACGCCGGGCAGGTGCAGCAGCGCATCGGGCAGCGCCAGCCAGAGGTCGCGCGGCTTGCCCGGCGCGCACACCAGCTGCGCCGATTGCCAGCTGGCCAGCTTGGGCAGACCGGTGACAGCGGGCTTGAAGCTGGCGCCACCGTCCACGCTCACGAGGATCTCGCCCTGCGCCTCGTCGTGCACGTAGAACACGCCTTCGATCGCGCGGTCGGCCACCGGCTTGGGCGTGGGTTCGGCGCGGTCGGGGGCCGACGGCCAGCCGGCGCACGGCTGCCAGCTGCGGCCATGGTCGCGCGACCACACGGCGGGCTGCCGCTCGGGCACCGCAATGAAGAAGCCGCCCTGGGCCGACACCGCCACCTGGCCCGAGCGCGTGCGCGGCGGTGCCGGCGGCGCGCTCTCGAACGGCTGCCAGCTCGCGCCACCATCGCGCGACCAATAACCACCGGTGTGCGCCTGATCGGCCACGCGCGCCAGGATGCCGGGCTGCAGCTGCGCGAAATCCACCGCCCGGTTGGTCTCGTCGGTGGGCGCGAACAGGCCGTTGCGCGGCGTGCGCTGGATGTCGTCCCACGCGGCGCCGCTCACGTCGCCCATCGCGCCCAGCAGCATCGCGCCGCCGGAGGGGCTGCGGATCTCGAGCGTGGCCGTCTCCTCGAAGTTGGCCACCGTGAAATCCCAGTCCACCGTGCCGCCCTTGCCCACCGCGCTGAAGTTGCGCGAGATCCACAGGCCGTAGCCGGTGCCGTAGATGGCGCGCTCGGGGTCGAACGGGTCGAGCTTCACGTCGGCGATCCAGTGGCCCATGGTGTCGCGGCCGCCCATGTAGTTCACCAGCCACGGATAGGGCTGCGCATCGTGGCGCGCCTGCCGGCCCACCGCGCTCCAGTGCGCGCCACCGTCGTCGGACACGTACACGTCGTCGCCCACGCTGAAGCGCTCGATCGTCGACACCACGATGCGCCCGGCCGGGCTCACGTCGAGCGCCGAGTAGCCGAAGCCGCGCGGGTCGTCGGCCGGCCGCGCCGGCGTGATGTCGCGCCAGCGGCCATGGCGATCGCGCTTCCACACGCCGCCGCCCACCGCGTAGCTCGGATTGCAGGCGGTGGCGGACTTGCTCACCGCGAAGCTCACGTACAGCGTGCCGTCCGGCCCGAAGGCCGCGTGCTGCGGTACCTGCGCAGGCGCACCCCGCTCGCGCGCAAAGCTGGTGCCTCCGTCATGCGACACGTACAGGCCCGGCTGGTCGTGCGCGCCGGCGTACACGGTCTGGCTCGCCCTGCCCTGCGCGCCACTGGCCGGGTCGAACAACACCAGCGACACATGGCGCGGCGCGAAGCCGGCCACCGGCGTGAAGCTGTGCCCGCGGTCCGTGCTCTTGAGCAGCCCGTCCTGCGAGCTGCCGAGCATCAGCACCTTGCCGTCGCTGGGGTCCACCTGCAGCCGCTCTCCGCTGCCGCGGCCCGGCGAGTTGCCGCCGATCTTGATGCCGAGCTCGGTGACCGACCAGGTGGCGCCGCGATCGGCCGAGCGCAGCACTGCGCCGTCGCGCGACCAGCGGTCCAGGTAGAGCCCGCACGCGGCATACAGCAGGTTGGCGTCGTTGGGATCGACCGCCAGGCTCAGCACGCCCATCAGGTCGGCGTCGGTCTTGGACAAGTGGTCCAGCAGCGGCACCCAGGCCTTGGCGGCGCCGTCGAAGCGATAGCAGCCGCCGATGTCGGTGCGCGCATACAGCAGCCCGCGCTCGCGCGGATGGAACACGAAGCCGTCGATGAAGCCGCCCGCGCCATACGGCACGCTGCGCCATTCGTAGGCTGTGCCCGCATCGGGCGCGGCCCCAAAGGCCTGCCGCCCGGCCAGCGCCACGAGGCTGGCGCCCTGGATCAAGGTACGACGCTTCATCTCAGTAACGCCCCATGCGAACTTTGAGCACCACCGGCTGCGCACCGAAGTTCAGCCCCCAGTCGGTCTGGTCGCCGTTCCAGTTGCGCTCCATCACCCAGCGGCCGGCCCGGTCGAAGCGGCCCTGCTCCGCGCGCGCCAGCATCGAGCCATTGCCTTGCGGCACGGCCGACTCGATGCGCACGCGCGCGTACTGCCCGACGATCACGAACTCGTCATCGGCGATCTGCGCGATGGCCACGCCGCCGACCAGCTTGCTGGCGTGCGGCGGTGCTTCCTTCGCGTTGCCCGGCCACTCCTTCTCGCCGAACTGCCATTGGCCGTACGAGACCTTGGCGGTCCAGCCCTTGAGCGCGATCGTCTGGTCGGCATGGTCGTCGGGCTCGGCCACGCCCTGCGTGCGACCTTCGAAGGCCCATTGCGCCCACTGCCGCTGCATCGGGCCGAAAGCGGCATAGATGCCGGCGAAAGGCTCGACCATGCGCTTGTCGGTGAACTGGGCGCCGAGCGGGAAGTTGGCGTAGCTGAAGTAGTCGATGCCGAACGGGCTGACCCCGATCGAGCCGCGCCCGAGCACCGAATACACATAGCGCGCATAGACCTCGGCGTTGCCCATCTCCGGCACCCACAGCGCATTGCCGGGCCGCTGGAAGCGCTCCAGCGTGGCCTGCACCTTCGGCCACTCGGGGCTGTACAGGTCCGGACCCACGATGTCGATGTGCGGCGCAGCGGCCTTGTAGATGTCGATCACGTCGAACGTGGGGCCGCCGCTGGCGAAGTTGTTCTTCCAGGGCTGCACCGGCTGCTCGAGCGGGTCGCGCAGCGCGTTGTTCACGTACATCGGCAGGTCGTACGCCGCGCGGCCGGCCTTGGCCACCTGCTCGATGTAGCTGGCGATCGCCCAGGCGTGGAAATACTCGTCGGCGTAGTCGCCGTACACCTCGCGCCAGTTGCCATGCGACGAGCCACCGGCGGAGGGCTTCTTGTGCTGCAGCACCGCCGGCGGCACCGGCTGCTCGAAGGCCGCCTGCGCGCGCGGCCCGTAGTCACGCGCCAGGCCGTAGGTGCCCACCTCGTTTTCCACCTGCACCATGATCACGGTGTGCTGCTGCCCGTCGATCTGCTTCAGGTGGCCCATCAATGCGGTGAAGGCACGGCGGTCGGCCTCCAGCGTCTGCTCGCCGAAGGGCGACAGGCAATAGCTCAGCTTGCCGTCCCGGCCCACCATGCGCGGGAAGCGCCGGTTGTCGAACTTCACCCACTCGGGCGTGTACTGCGGGCTGGTGTTCTTCCAGGTGCCGAACCACAGCAGCACCAGGCGCACGCCCTGCTCGCGCGCCTGCTTGACCAGGGTATCGACGAAGCTGAAGTCGAAACGGCCCTCGGCCGGCTCGATCTGCTCCCACGCCACCGGCATCTCCACCGTGTTGGCGTGCATGTCCTGCACCGCCGGCCACACCTTCGGCAGCGCCGCCGGGTAGTTGCTGGAGTTGTGCACCTGCGCGCCCAGGACGAGGTAGGGCGCCCCGTCGACGATCAGCGTGGTGCGACCGTCGCGTTGCAGCAGATGGGGCGGGTCGGCCGCGGCCGCGGCGGCCTGGGCGCACGCGGCGCCCAGGGCCAGCAGGCCGACGGCACGCGCCAGCGTGCGTCGTGCCTTGCTCATCAGAACGTATAGCGGGCCGTGAACGTGTAGCGCGGGCCGGTGTAGAACAGGCCGCGTGTCTGGTAGCCGATGTGCTGCTGCATCAGCTGGCGCTGCCGCGCATCGTTGAGGTTCTGCGCCTCCAGGCCCAGGGTCAGCTTGTCGTCCAGCAGCTTGTAGAAGATGCCGCCGTCGAGCTGGCCATAGGCGTCGGCCCAGGTGGGCAGGCCCCACGCGATGTTGTGCTGCCCGAAGTTCGGGTCGGCCGGGTTGCCGTTGGTGCCGTCCGTGCCCTGCGTGCCGTTCACGTTCACGCCCTGCAGGTACCTGGAGCGCCAGGTGTAGGCCAGACGCGCCGACAGCGGACCCTGGTCGTACATGAAGGCCAGCGTGAACGCATTGCGCGACAGGCCTTGCAGCGGCAGGTCCCCGAAGCTGCGGCCATCGGTGTCGCAGCCGTTGAGGATCAGCGGGATGTTGTCGTTGCCGCCGCTGGTGCCGGCGCAGTACCCACCGGTCACCGGGTTGTACAGCTTGGTCTTGCTGTCGATGTACGTGTAGTTGGCCTGCACGCCGAAGCCCGACATCCAGCCGGGCAAACTGTCGAAGTAGGTCTGGAACGCCAGCTCGAAGCCGCGCGCGTGACCCTTGGCACCGTTGACGGGGCTGGTGACCGAGAAGATCTGCGGGTTGCCGTCCACGTCCTGAACCTGGAACGACGTGGTCTGCTTGATGATGACGTCTCGCAGGTCCTTGTTGAACACCGCGAAAGTCAGCGAACCCGTGTGGCTGAAGTACCACTCGGCGGTGGCGTCCTCCTGCGTGGACCGCACCGGCTTGAGCATCGGGTTGCCCAGCGCCGTGCCGGTCTGCGACACGCTCAACACCTGATTGCCCGACGTGTTGGCGGTCTGCGACAACGTGGTGTAGGCCTGCATGTCGGTGAAGTCGGGGCGCGAGATCGCCTTGGACACCGCGAAGCGGAACTGCAGGTCGCGCGCCGCCTTCAGCCGCAGGTTCAGGCTGGGCAGCACGTCGGTGTAGGTGTTCTCGAAATCCTGCGTCTTGTTGTAGGCCGGGATGTTCGGCACCGGCACGCCGGTGAGGCCCGGCGCGACATTGGAGCCCGGGAAGCTGATGTAGCCGTGTGCGGTGGCCTGGGTGCGCACCACGCGCATGCCCACGTTGCCATCCAGCGGCGTGGCCCAGTCCTCGAAGCCGAAGCGCAGCTGGCCGTAGGCCGCCTGCGTGCGTTCCTTCTGGATGTTGGTGCCCGTGCTGTTCGGGTCGTCGCTGATCGACTCCGGCGTGAACGTGAACGGCCAGCTGTTGCAGGTGGCGGCAGGCTGGCCCGCCTTCAGGCAGTGGTCCAGGCCGTAGCCGTGCAGCAGCGCGTAGCTGTCAGGGAAGCCCGTGGCCAGCGAGGTGTCGGGGAACACCACCGCCGGCGGACGCGGCACGCTGCCGTTGAAGAAGTTGTCGAAGGTGTTCAGGTGCGTGCCACCCGGATAGTCGCTCAAGGGCGCGACACCACCGGCCGTCCAGGGCGCCGAGATCGCCTGCCAGTGGTAGTTGCTCGGGTTCTGGGCCGACTTGGCGTCGCGGTCGGTCAGGCGCACGCCGAAGCGCAGGTCCTGCAGCACCGGATCGTCGAAGTTGAACTTGGCGTCGCCGCGCCAGGCCTTTTCGGTGGCCTTGCTGCGGTCCATGTGCTCCATCGTGAACGCCCAGTAGTAGTTGGCTGGGTCGGCCAGGTGGGCACGGTCGGCATCGTCGAACAGCAGGGAGGGCGTGCTGCCGGTCAGGTCCAGGTTCTCCTTCGGCATGCCGGTGCCGGTGGCCACCGTGGAGTCGAAGCTGGACGTGTTGGCGCGCACGTACTGCAGGTCGGTGCTGAAGCTCCAGCGATCGCTGGCCTTCCACCCGAGGTGCCACGACAGATCCTCGGTCTTCGACTTGCGCCAGGCCGTGCGGGTGTCGTCGTTGAAGTTGATCAGCGAGCCGTCGCGGTTGGTCAGGGTGCCCGACTTGAGCGCGCCCTGGTCGTCGAACTGGCCGTTGCTCACCTGGATGAGGTACGGATCCGACTGCGCGAAGATCGCCTGCTCGTCCCACTGCATGCGGTACTTCGACTGGAAGTACGTCAGCGACGAGTCCCAGTCGTTCTTCTTCCACTGCAGCGCGCCGTAGATGCCGTCGCGCTTGCGCTGGAACTCCAGCGAGCGCCACTGCGCGCCCTTGGGCACCCACACGGTCGTGGTCGGGTCCTGCCCGACGAAGGCGTCGTTGCGCGGGTAGTACGGCTCCACCTGGAAGAAGTCGGAGCGCGTCTTGCTCTCCGAACTGGCCAGGTCCAGCAGCACGCCGAAATGGCCGGCGTCGGTGAGCCAGCGATTGCTGAACAGCGCCGAGTACGAGGGCGAACTCTTCTTGTTCAGCGTGGCGTAGGTGGTCGACCCCGAGACCGAGGCCTTCATGCCCGGGTAGTCGAACGGCATCGCGGTGCGCAGGTTCACCAGGCCGCCGATGGCGCCTTCGATCTGCTCGGCCGACGGGTTCTTGTACACGTCCACGCCGGCCATCAGCTCGGGTGGCACGTCCTCGAAGTTCAGCGAGCGGCCGCCGTTGGCCGAGAACGAGTCGCGCCCGTTGAGCTCGGAGCGCACCCAGCTCAGGCCGCGCACGGCCACGCTGGAGCCTTCCACCGAGAAGTGCTCCGGGTCGCCCTTGGCCATCGTGCGGTCGATCGTGACGCCGACCACGCGCTGCAGCACCTCGGTGACCGAGCGGTCTGGCAGCTTGCCGATGTCGTCGGCGACGATCGAGTCGACGATCTCGTCCGAGTTCTGCTTGATCTTCTGGGCCGATTCCAGCGCCCTGCGCTGACCGGTCACCACGATCGTGGTCGTCTTGGCGCCGGTGTCCGCCGCAACGGGCGCGGAGGCGGCCGGCGCGGGCGCCGGTGCGGTCTGCGCCATCGCGATGCCGCTGCACAGCAAGGCGGCTTGTGCCGCCGCGGCCGACAACGCTGTTTTCTTGAAATGTCTCCTCATTTTGCGTCCTCTCAGGTGGGTTTCGGGGCCTATCCCTGGCGGGGGATGGCGGCGTGTGGCGTGCGTACCGCTATGTGTGTTGTGTCTCCCTGACGATAGGCACCTGCATCGATCGACGGGCCATGCTCATCAAGCGCCGCAGAAGCGATTCACGAGGTTCTCCAGGTATTCCTGGCGGCCCGACACGGGCTGCACGTCGGTGTTCCTGGCCAGTACGTGCTCGGCCAACGTGTCCAGCGGCACGCCACCGTCCAGGATGTCCTGCGCCTCGGGGGTGGCCCAGCCGGCATAGCGCTCGTCCAGCGCCTTCTCGAGGCGGCCGTCCTTGATCATTTGCTCGGCCATCAGCAGCGCGCGTGCACACACGTCCATGCCGCCGATGTGGGCGTGGAACAGGTCCGCCGGATCGATCGACTGGCGCCGCACCTTGGCGTCGAAGTTGAGCCCGCCCGAGCCCAGCCCGCCGGCCTGCAGCACGTGGTACAGCGCCAGTGCCACCTCGGGCACGTTGTTGGGGAACTGGTCGGTGTCCCAGCCCAGCTGCGGGTCACCGCGGTTCATGTCGATGCTGCCCAGGATGCCGAGTGCTCCGGCGCTGGCGATCTCGTGCTCGAAGCTGTGGCCCGACAAGGTGGCGTGGTTGGCCTCGATGTTGACCTTCACTTCCTTCTCGAGGCCATAGCGCACCAGGAAGCCGTACACCGCGGCCACGTCGAAGTCGTACTGGTGCTTGGCCGGCTCGCGCGGCTTGGGCTCGATCAGGATCGTGCCCTTGAAGCCGATCTTGTGCTTGTGCTCGACCACCATGTTGAGGAAGCGGCCGAGCTGGTCCAGCTCCTGGCCCACGCGGGTGTTCAGCAGCGTCTCGTAGCCTTCGCGGCCGCCCCACAGCACGTAGTTCTCGCCGCCGAGCTTGAGCGTGGCGTTCATCGCGTCGCGCACCTGCAGCGCGGCCATCGCGAACACCTCGGGGTCGGGGTTGCTGGCCGCCCCGCTCATGTAGCGGCGGTGGCTGAACAGGTTGGCCGTGCCCCACAGCAGCTTCACGCCGGTGCGCTGCTGGTGCGCGCCCAGCACGTCGACCATGCGCTGGAAGTTGTCGTGGCTCTCGCGCGGGGTGTTGCCTTCGGGGGCCACGTCGCGGTCGTGGAAGCAGTAGTACGGCGCGCCGAGCTTGGCGAAGAACTCGAACGCGGCGTCGGCCTTCAGCTGCGCCAGCTCCATCGGCGAGCCGCCTTCGAACCACGGGCGCAGGAAGGTGCCGCCGCCGAACGGGTCCAGCCCGGTCCAGCAGAAGCTGTGCCAGTAGCACACCGCGAAGCGCAGGTGGTCCTCCATGCGCTTGCCCAGCACGATGCGGTTCTTGTCGTAGTGGCGAAACGCCAGCGGCTCGTCGCTTTGCGGGCCCTTGTATGCGATGGCGGGGATGTCGTGGAAGTAGCTGGTCATGATTCGGGGGTGTGGAATGCGCGGGTCTCGCTCAGCGGTCGCCGTT
>CAMLIZ010000022.1 GCA_946480245.1 uncultured Pseudomonadota bacterium | reverse complement strand
CGCCTGCGCGACCTGGGCGGCCTGATCGTCGTCGACTTCATCGACATGGAGGAGTCCAAGAACCGCCGCGAGGTCGAGCAGCGCCTGCGTGACGCGCTGCGCCAGGACCGGGCCCGCGTGCAGTTCAGCTCGATCTCCAAGTTCGGCCTGCTGGAGCTTTCGCGCCAACGCCTGCGCCCGGCCCTCAGCGAAGGCAGCCACATCACCTGCCCGCGCTGCAACGGCACCGGCCACATCCGCGACACCGAGAGCTCCGCGCTGCAGATCCTGCGCATGGTGCAGGAGGAGTCGATGAAGGAGAACACGGCCGCCGTGCACGTGCAGGTGCCGGTCGAGGTGACCTCGTTCCTGCTCAACGAGAAGCGTACCGAGATCACCAAGATCGAGCTGAAGCAGCGCGTCACCGTGCTGCTGATCCCGAACCCGCACCTGGACACGCCCAACTACAAGCTCGAGCGCCTGCGCCACGACGACCCGCGGCTGGAGAACTTCCGCGCGAGCTACTCGATGATCGAGGAGCCGGACGACGAGGTCGGCATCACGCGGCGCGAGAAGGCCAAGCCCAAGCAGGAGCCGGTGATCAAGGGCATCCTGCCGGAGCAGCCGGCTCCGAAGCCGGAGCCCAAGCCGGAGCCGGTGCCCGCACCGGTGGCGGCGCCCGCGCCCGTGGCCGCTGCACCGGCGCCGGCCCCCGCCGAGTCGGGCTTCTTCGGCTGGATCAAGCGCCTGTTCGGCGCGCCGGCGCCAACGCCCGCACCGGCCGTGGAAGTACCCGCACCCGCACCGGCAGCACCGAAGGGGGAGCAACGACGCGAAGGGCGCGAAGAGCGCGGTCGCGGCGGCAATCGTGGCGAGCGCGGTGGCCGCCGTGGCGAACGCCAGGGCGAAAGCCGCGGGCAGCGTGGCGATGAAGGGCAGCGCCGAGAAGGCCGGGAAGAACGCGGTGGCCGCAATGGCCGGCGCGGCGAACGCCAGCAGCCGGAGGTGGTTGAAGCCGCTCAACGCGACACGGCGCAGGAGCCGCGCCGCGACCGGCGCGACGAAGGCCGTCGCAATGCGCGGCCCGAGCAGCGTGAGGCCGTGCGTGCGGACGTCGAACTGCCGCAGCAGGAACTGCTGACGCCGCCGACCGAAGCGCTGGCCGAGGGCACCGCGCCGATCGACAGCGGCGAAGGCCAGGAGCAGCGTCGCCGTCGTCGCCGTGGCGGCCGTGGTCGTGACCGCGACCGCGACGAGGCGCGCGGCGAGGCGCAGTCGCCGGAAGCGGCGGACGCCGCCGTGGCCGAGGACACCGAGGCGGCCGTGATCGAGCAGGCTGCCGACACGGGCACCGCCATGCCGACCGGCGAGGCGGGTGAGCCGCGCGAGGAAGGCCGCCGCCGCAATCGCAACCGCAATCGCGACCGCAACCGTCGAGAGGACGAAGTCGGCGCGGAAGTCGGCACCATGCCGGCGAGCGTCTCCGAACTGCCCGCGCCGACCGAGCAGGAAGCGCCGCCCGTGGTCGCGCCCGCCCAGGAGGCACAGCCGGTGGTGGCCGCGGCGGCACCTGCACCGATCGAAGCCTTCGTGCTGCCCGAGCAGGACCTGGCCGCGATCGCGCGCAATGCCGGGCTGGAGTGGGTGAGCTCCGACGCCGACAAGGTGCGCTCCGTGCAGGAGGCGATGGCCAACGAGCCACGCCCGGTCCACGTGCCGCGCGAGCGCAAGCCCGTGGTACTGGCGGACGAAGGCCCGCTGGTGCTGGTGGAAACGCGCAAGGACCTGTCGCAGGTGCGCCTGCCGTTCGAAGCCTGACCTTCTCGTCAGGCTGATGCAAGAAGGCGCCGTGGGCGCCTTCTTGCGTTTCAGGGCAGGCGGTCGAGCGCGTTCAGGTAGGGCGGGTAGTGCATCAACTCGTCCCACGGCATCGGCGCGGTTTGCGGCAGCAGTTCGAGCCGTCGCGCCTCGCTTTCGGCATTGGCCTGCCAGCGGCCCCGGTCCAGCGCGGCTTGCAGGCCGTCGAGCAGGGCGTCGACGGGCCGGCCGCCGTCCACCTTGGACTGATTGCACAGCAGCACCATGTCGCAGCCCGCGTTGAGCGCGGCGATACCGCCTTCGACCGCATTGCCGGCGATGCGTGCGCCCTCCATGCTGAGGTCGTCGCAGCAGATCGCGCCGGTGTAGCCGAAGCGCCCGCGCAGGATCTCCTTCAGCCAGCGCGCCGAGAAACCGGCGGGCATGTCGTCCACTTGCGGAAAGGTCACGTGCGCCGGCATCACGCAGGTCAGCCCCACCGAGAGCCAGTCATACGGCATGGCGTCCTCGGCGAGGATCTGCTCCAGCGGGCGATCGTCCACCGCGCGCGCCACGTGCGAATCAGCCACCGCATATCCGTGGGCGGGAAAGTGCTTGCCGCAGTTGGCCATGCCGGCGCGCAACAGCCCCAGCATCAGGCTCTGGGCGAGCACGCTCACAACGCGCGCGTCGCGGTGGAACGCACGATCGCCCACCACCTCGCTGCGGCCGTGATCCAGGTCGACCACCGGCGTCCAGCTCAGCTCGACGCCGCAGGCGCGCAGTTCTGCGCCGAGCACGAAGCCGGCGGCGGTGGCGGCATCCACCGCGCTCATGGCGTCGCGCATCCACAGCTCGCCGAACGCCCGCATCGGCGGCAGGTGCGTGAAGCCGCCGGTGCGAAAGCGCTGCACGCGGCCGCCTTCGTGATCGACCGTGATCACCGCGTCGGGGCGAATCGCCTTGATCTCCGCGCACACCTCGGTGATCTGCTGCCGGTCGCGAAAGTTGCGGGTGAAGAAGATCATGCCGCCGGTCAGCGGATGCTGCAGGCGACGGCGGTCGTCGTCGGTCAGGGCCTGGCCGGCAATGTCGAGGATGACGGGGGCGTGGGATGTCATGAAGGATTGCTCTCGACGACCACGAAGGACGCCACATAGTCGGATTCGTCGGTGACGCTCACATGCGCCTGCAAGCCGCGCGCCTCGAACCACGCTCCCAGCTCGCCATGCAGCCGGATCACGGGCTGGCCGCTGGGCAGGTTGAGGATCTCGCAAGCGCGCCAGGTCATCGGCATGCGCAAGCCGGTGCCGATCGCCTTGGAAAACGCCTCCTTGGCGGAAAAGCGGGTGGCAAGGTAGCGCACGCCGCGCTCGGGCACGCGTGCACGTCGCGCGTGGAAGACCTGCAGTTCGTTCGGGCCCAGCACCTTGTCCGGAAAGCGGTCGCCACGCCGGCCGAGCAGGGCCGAGATGCGGCGGATGTCGCACACGTCGGTGCCGATGCCGATGATCACGGGGCGGCCGTCGCGGCAAAGGCGCGCTGGATGCAGCGCTGATAGTCGCGCACGGTTTCGGCCAACCCGAGCTCCAGCGCATCAGCGATCAACGCATGGCCGATCGACACCTCCTGCACGCCGGGCACGGCGCGCAGGAAGTCGGTGAGGTTGTCGCGACTCAGGTCGTGGCCGGCGTTCACGCCCAGGCCCGCAGCGAGCGCCGCCTCGGCTGCCTGCACGAACTCGCCCAGCACTTCGGCCTGCAGTGGCGTTGCGTGGGCGCGCGCATAGCTCTCCGTGTAGAGCTCGACGCGATCGGCACCCACGTCCCGCGCGGCCCGCATGGCTGTCTGCGCGGGATCCATGAACAGGCTCACCCGCACGCCGAGCGACTGCGCCTCGGCGATCAGCGGCTTCAGCCGATCAGCGTCGTCAGGGAACGACCAGCCGTGGTCGGAGGTGAATTGGCCTACCGTGTCGGGCACGAAGGTGCACTGATGCGGCCGCACGGCCCGCACGAAATCCATCAGGTTGTGGAACGGGTTGCCCTCGATGTTGAACTCGACCTGGGGCCAGGCCTTCAACAGCGCGGCCAACTCATGCACATCAGTCGCGCGGATGTGGCGCTCGTCCGGGCGCGGATGCACGGTGATGCCTTGCGCGCCGGCCTCGAGCACGATCGTGGCTGCACGCGTCACGCTCGGAATGCCAAGGTGGCGCGTGTTGCGCAGCAGCGCCACCTTGTTGAGGTTCACCGACAGCGCCGTGCGGCCGCCGTGGGCGGAGGATTCAGGAGCGACCAGCGGGTTCATGGGGCAGGGTTTTCAGTCGAGCAGGCGCTGCACATCCAGCAGCACCTGGCGCGAACGCAGTTGGGGCGAACCGAGATGATAGTGAAGCAACGCACGCAGCTGCGCGCGCAGCGCTGGCAGCACCGGCGCGCAGCGCGACTGCAGCGCCTGCAGGCTGCCGTGCTGCAGCGCAGCCTGCAGCGCGACGAGTGCTTCCCCGCTGCAGGCGCCGTCGTCCCCGGGGCGTGCACCAGTCACGCCGAGTTCCGGCCGCAGCATGTAGCCCTGCGTGGCTTGCACGGGTTCACCGCTCAGCGTGACCTGGCTCAGATCCGGCAGCACGCCCAATTCCTGCAGCAGCACGAGTTCGAAGGCGCGCAGCGCCGCCTGCTCGGTCTCGCCGCCAGCAGCGAGGGCGGGCAGCGTGGCCGCATACGCGTCGAACAACAACGGATGCGGATCGTGCCGGGCCAGCAGCTTCATCAGCAGCTCATTGAGGTAGAAGCCCGAGAACAGGGCGGCACCGGCCAGCATCGGCGGGCCGCCTGCCCATTCGGCCTGGCGCAGCGTCTGCACCTCGGCACCCTCTTCTGCGGCGCCACGGCCAAGCGAGATGGCCACACGCTGGAACGGCAGGAGCACGGCGCGCAGTTGCGAGTACGGCCGCTTCGCGCCCTTGGCGGCCACCGCCACACGACCGAGGTCGCGCGTGAACAGGTCGAGGATCAGGCTGGTCTCGCTCCAGTCGTAGCGGTGCAGCACATACGCTGCGTGGGTGGCCGACGGGCGGCTTGCGCGCGCCATGCCGCGCTCACTCGTAGCCGTAGGCGCGCAAGTGCTCTTCGTTGTCGGCCCACCCGGAGCGCACCTTGACCCACAGCTCGAGGAAAACCTTGGCGTCCATCAGCGTCTCGAGCTCCTGGCGCGCCTCGCTGCCAATGCGGCGCATGCGCTCTCCGCCCGAGCCGATCACCATGCCCTTGTGAGCATCACGCTCGACGATGATGGTGGCGGCTATGCGGCGCAGGTTGCCCTCCTCCTCGAACTTGTCGATCACGACCGTCGAGGTGTAGGGCAGCTCGTCGCCGGTGAGGCGGAACAGCTTCTCGCGGATGATCTCGCTGGCCAGGAAGCGGTCGCTGCGGTCGGTGAGCGCGTCCTCCTCGTAGTACCAGCCTTGCTCCGGCAGGTAGGGCTTGAGGATGCCCAGCAGGCGCTTCACGTCCGCCTCCTTCGTAGCGGACATCGGCACGAACTCGGCGAAGTTGCGTCGCTCCTGCATGCCCTTGAGCCAGGGGGCCAGCTCGGCGCGACGGCGCACCGTGTCGAGCTTGTTGGCGACCAGCAGCACCGGCTTGTCCTCCGGCAGCAGCGCGAGCACCTTGGCGTCGTCCAACCCGAAACGGCCGGCCTCGACGAGGAACAACACCACGTCCACGTCGGACAGCGAAGCCAGCACCGTGCGGTTGAGCGTGCGGTTCAGCGCGGTGCCATGCCGCGTCTGAAAGCCGGGCGTGTCGACAAACACGAACTGCGCTTCGTCGAGCGTGCGCACACCCGTGATGCGGTGGCGCGTGGTCTGCGCCTTGCGCGAAGTGATGCTGATCTTCTGGCCGACCAGCGCGTTCAACAAGGTGGACTTGCCGACGTTCGGCCGCCCGACGATGGCCACCAGCCCGCAGCGTTGCGGGGGTTCGGAGGCTGCGACGCCATCGGCCGCAGGAGTGTCGACAGACATCTTGGGATCAGGAGTGCAGCGGACCGCCGGGCTTGTCGCTTGCGTTCAACGTCTCGAGCATGCGGCGCGCAGCCTCCTGCTCGGCAGTACGACGCGAGCGACCTTCACCGGGCTCGGTCAGGTGCAGCGCTGGCACCGCGCATTCCACCTCGAAGGTCTGGGCGTGCGCCTGGCCGCGCGTAGCGACGATGCGGTACACCGGCACCGGCAGCTTGCGCGCCTGCAGCCATTCCTGAAGCTCGGTTTTGGCATCCTTGCTCCAGTTGTCGATCTCGGTGGTGGCGATGACCTCGCCGAACAGACGTCGCACCACAGCCAGTGCCGCATCGAAGCCGCCGTCCAGGAAAGTGGCGCCGATCAAGGCCTCCACCGCATCGGCCAGGATCGACGGCCGCTGCGCACCGCCGCCCCGCGCCTCACCCTCGGACAGACGCAGCACGTCGGGCAGGCCCAGCGTGAGTGCGACGCGATGCAGGCTGTCCTCGCGCACCAAATGAGCGCGCACGCGGGTCAGATCGCCTTCGTCGGAACCGGCAAAGCGCTCGTAGAGCAGGCTGGAAACGGCCAGGCTCAGCACGGCATCGCCCAGGAACTCGAGCCGCTCGTTGTGGTCGGCGCCGAAGCTGCGATGCGTGAGCGCCCGCGTCAACAACCGGCTCTGGCCGAAGTGGTGGCCCAACCGTTGTTGCAGCGTGTTGAGGGGGTCGTCCATGGCAAAGAAAGGCAGCAACGGGCGCGCCCGCTATTTGGAGCGGCCCTCATAGTGAATCAACAGCGACACCGGCCCGTACAGCTCGACCTCCTTGTCGTACTTGAACGAGATCACGACCTTGTCGTTCTCCTTCGTCACGTCGAGGTCCTTGCCGCCGATCGTCTGGATCGAATACTCGATCTCCTTCTGCTTGTCGAAGGCAGAGCGGATTTCGGGCACCGTGGTGGCGCCACTCTTGGCAATCTGGTTCACCGCACGCTGGATGGTCAGGTACTCGTTGACGGACGGAAAGGTCTTCAGCCCCACGACGGCAACGAAGCCGATCAACACGGCCCAGAACAGCAGGCCGAGCAGGGAGACCCCGCGTTGGGTGCGGCCAGCGCCACGAAAAGCATGCATTCGAGTCGTCCTCCGAAACCCACCGGCACGGGCGCCGGCCCCACCCCGGCTCAATGGAAAGAGCCGATACGCTTGAGGTTACCGAAATTCATCCAAACGAAGAAGGCTTTACCAACCAGGTTCTGATCCGGCACGAAGCCCCAGTAGCGGGAATCCTCGGAATTGTCCCGGTTGTCGCCCATGGCGAAGTAGTGGCCGGCCGGTACCTTGCAGATGAAGCCTTCCGCGCTGTAGCGGCAGTTTTCCTTGTAGGGGAAGTCATAGTGCGGGCCGGTAAAGGGCCCGGTGTCGGCGCGGCGCTGGATCTGGTGCTCCACGTTGCCCAACTTCTCCACGAAGCGCTGACGGTAGCCCATGCTCTCGTCGTCGTACTCGTCGGCCACGCGCTTCGTCGGCACCTCCTGGCCGTTGATCCGGAGCACCTTGTTCAGATAGCTCACTTCGTCCCCGGGCACGCCGACCACGCGCTTGATGTAGTCCACGCGCGGATCGATCGGGTAGCGGAACACGATCACGTCGCCGCGCTGCGGGTCATGGTTGGCGATGATCTTCTTGTCGATCACCGGCAGGCGAATGCCGTAGTCGAACTTGTTCACGAGAATCAGGTCACCGATCTCGAGCGTGGGAATCATCGAACCCGACGGGATTTTGAACGGTTCGAACAGGAACGAACGCAGCAGGAACACCACCAGGATCACCGGGAACAGGCCCGCGGTCCAGTCAAGCCACCAGGGCTGCATCAGCAAGCGGCGACGCGTGCCCTCGATGTCGCCATCGACCTGCGCGATGCCCTTCTTTGCCAGCGTGGCACGGCGTTCAGTCTCCTGCTTCTCGAAGCGCCGTGCCGCGCGTTCGCGTGCCGGCATGAAGTAGAAGCGTTCGGCCAGCCAATAGAAGAACGTGACCAGGGTCAGCAAGAACAGCAGCAGCGCGAAGTTGCCGACCCAGTAGCCCAGGAACCAGCCGCCCAGGTAAATCGCCAGGCAGGCATACAGCAATCCGGTGAGTGCACCCATCAGTCTTCCACTTGAAGGATGGCCAGGAACGCCTCCTGCGGCACCTCGACGGAGCCGATCTGCTTCATGCGTTTCTTGCCGGCCTTTTGTTTTTCGAGCAGCTTGCGCTTGCGCGTGATGTCGCCGCCATAGCATTTTGCCAGCACGTTCTTGCGCAAGGCCTTGATGTTCTCGCGCGCGATGATGTTGGCGCCGATGGCCGCCTGGATGGCCACGTCATACATCTGGCGCGGAATCTGCTCGCGCATCTTGGCGGCCACCGCACGGCCCCGGAACTGGCTCTGCGCGCGGTGCACGATGATCGACAGGGCGTCGACCCGATCGCCGTTGATCAGCAGGTCCACCTTCACGACGTCGGCCGCACGGTATTCCTTGAACTCGTAGTCCATCGACGCGTAGCCGCGCGACACGCTCTTCAGCTTGTCGAAGAAGTCGAGCACGATTTCGGCCAGCGGCAACTCATAGGTGAGCATGACCTGCCGGCCGTGGTAAGCCATGTTCAACTGCACGCCCCGCTTCTGGTTGGCCAGCGTCATCACCGGACCCACGTAGTCCTGGGGCATGTACAGGTGGACCGTGACGATTGGCTCCCGGATCTCCTTGATGCGGCCCTGGTCGGGCATCTTCGACGGGTTCTCCACCATCAGCACGGTGCCGTCGTTGAGCTCCACCTCGTACACGACGCTGGGCGCTGTGGTGATCAGGTCCTGGTCGAACTCGCGTTCGAGCCGCTCCTGCACGATCTCCATGTGCAGCAGGCCGAGGAATCCACAGCGAAACCCGAACCCCAGGGCCTGGCTCACCTCCGGCTCATAGCGCAGCGACGAGTCGTTGAGCTTGAGCTTTTCGAGCGCGTCGCGCAGCTGGTCGTATTCGCTGGCTTCCGTAGGGTACAGCCCGGCAAACACCTGCGGCTGGATTTCCTTGAAGCCCGGAAGCGGCTCGGTGGCCGGGCCCGCATTGTTCGGCAGCTTCTTCTCCAGCGTGACGGTGTCGCCCACCTTCGCCGCCTGCAGCTCCTTGATGCCGGCGATGATGAACCCCACCTCGCCGGCATTCAGCGCCTCGCGCGGCACCGATTTCGGCGTGAAGACGCCCATCTGCTCCACGCCATAGACAGCGTTCGTGGCCATCATGCGGATGCGGTCGCCCTTGCGCAGCGAACCGTCCACCACGCGCACCAGCATCACGACTCCGACGTAGTTGTCGAACCAAGAGTCGATGATCATCGCCCGCGGAGGGCCGTCCGGCCGACCCCGTGGCGCAGGCATGCGCTGGATCACCGCCTCGAGAATCTCGTCGATGCCTTCGCCCGTCTTCGCGGAGCAAGGGATGGCGTGCTCGGCGTCGATCCCGATGACGTCCTCGATCTCTTCCTTCGCCCGCTCCGGATCAGCCTGCGGCAGATCCATCTTGTTCAGCACCGGCACGACCTCGACGTGCAGATCGAGCGCCGTATAGCAGTTGGCCACCGTCTGCGCCTCGACGCCCTGGCTCGCATCCACCACCAGCAGCGCGCCTTCGCAGGCCGACAACGAACGGCTCACTTCATAGGAGAAGTCGACGTGCCCCGGCGTATCGATCAGGTTCAGGTTGTAGACCTGGCCGTCGCGGGCGGCATATTGCAGCGCCGCGGTCTGCGCCTTGATGGTGATGCCTCGCTCGCGCTCGATGTCCATCGAGTCGAGCACCTGCGCTTCCATCTCGCGATCGCTGAGGCCGCCGCAGCGCTGGATGATGCGATCGGCCAGCGTGCTCTTGCCGTGGTCGATGTGGGCGATGATCGAAAAATTGCGGATGTGGTCCATGGCTGAAGCGTGCGCCGAATGTGAATCGCGTGTGCGATGCGTGGGCCTCTACGAGGGCCGCGGCGCAGATAAAAAAAAGGCACGTCGAATGAGTGACGCGCCTTCCAACAAAACGTATGGCAACTGCTTGTTGGGCTTTCATTGTAGCCAAAAGCACCCCGCCGAAAACCGCGCCAATGCTCGATTTCTGCCCGTTGCGGGGTACCAACACGCAATTCCATCAACAGCTTATCCACAGACGCTGTGGATGGGCTGGGGATACCCGTTCGCCTTTCGACTTCACCGCCGATGCGGCATCAAAGGGCGCCTGGCCGGGGGCGATTCTATACCGCGTCCGGAACAATCCTCGGTTTTGAGGATTGATTGTGAGCGCACACAAACTTCTGGAACCGGCATGGCAGAAGCATCGACCGGCTCTTCGTTCCGCTTCGTGAAAAGACCCGTCGACGCAGTCGGGTGCCACGCGCCCTTTCACGTGCTTTCGTTCAGGAGGTGGGGCGGATGACGAGATAGTTGACCCACTCGCCACGCCGGACGAGCACGCTCATCGGGCGGCTCCGGTCCGCCTTTTGGGCCACAGCCTGGAACTGCCTCATGTCGGCGATCTCTGTGTTGTTGATCGAAAGGATGACGTCTCCTTCCCGCAGGCCGGCTCTCGCAGCCGGCCCTTCGGCAGACTGCACGCGCACACCCCCACGCACCTTGAGCTCGCGCTTCTGTGCATCCGTGAGGTCGGCCACAGCCAGGCCCAACACCTTCAATGGCGCCGGCGGCGGCGGAGGATCCGCGGCGGCAGGCGTGCGGGGCGTCTCGGCGTCGAACTCGCCGACGTTCACGTCGACGTCGCGGTAGGCGCCGCGGCGGAACAGCTGCAGCGCAACCCGGCTACCCGGCTTGCTGTTGCCGATCATGCGCTGCACGTCGTTCGATCGCTCCACCGGGCGCCCGTCCACCTTGGTAATGATGTCGCCGGGCTCTACGCCTGCCTTCTCGGCGGGGCCGCCCGACTCCACGCTGCGCACGAGCGCCCCCACGGGCTTGCCGAGGCCGATCGATTCGGCCACGTCGCGGGTCACGGGCGTGATCTGGACCCCGATGCGTCCGCGGATCACGCGGCCGTTCGCGCGCAGTTGGTCGGCGACGTTCTTGGCCTCGTCGATCGGGATGGCGAAGGAGATGCCCATGTAACCACCGGAGCGGCTGTAGATCTGCGAGTTGATGCCCACCACCTCGCCGCGCATGTTGATCAGCGGGCCACCGGAGTTGCCAGGGTTCACCGGCACGTCGGTCTGGATGAACGGCAGGTACTCGCCGGTGTCGCGCTGCTTGGCACTCACAATGCCCGCGGTAACCGTGTTGTCCAGGTTGAACGGCGAGCCGATCGCAAGCACCCATTCGCCCACCTTCAGTCTGCCCACGTCGCCCAGGCGCACAAAGGGCAGGCTGGTGGCGTCGATCTTCACGAGCGCCACGTCGGTGCGCTTGTCACTGCCGATGATCTTGGCCTTGAACTCGCGCTTGTCGGTCAGGGTGACCATCACCTCATCCGCGTCCTCGACGACGTGCGCATTCGTCATCACATAACCATCAGCGCTGAGGATGAAGCCGGAGCCCACGCCGCGTTGCACGGGTTCGCCATCATCGCCGCCCGGCGCGTTGCGTCGAGGATCTGGGCGTCCGGGCAACGGGATGCCAAAGCGACGGAAGAACTCCTCCATCGAGTCGTCCATCTCCGGCATGCCATTGCGGCCGGCATGCAACCGTTCGAGCGTGCGGATGTTGACCACAGCCGGCCCCACTCGCTCCACCAGCTCGGTGAAATCGGGCAATGCCACCTGCGGCGCCGACTGGGCCGACGCCGGATGCGGTGTCAGTAGCGGCGCAGCAATGAGCATCGCGGTGCACAGCGCCAAGCCCACGCGGCGCCGATCTGGCGCGGCGACCAACAAGCGATTGATCCTCATGAATCCTCCTCCGTCGTCGGGCGCAGTGCTGCGCCTCATCTCAAGGCCGGCGCTGCAACGCCGCGGCGAACTGCCTCAATGTGGACGTTGGTACGTCGCCAACGACGGTGATCCACCAGTCGCCCAGTCGCTGCGCGAGGGTGTGCGTCGCGCCCATTGCGGCCGTCATCGGCTGGCGGCGCCCTTGTGCGTCAAAGGGTTCGATAAAGACCGACACATGCGTCAGGCCATCGGAAAACACCGTCTGAACCATCGCCATCGCCGCGTGCTCGCGCTGCGCTACCTTCTCGCTGGAGGCCAGCGGCCGCTTCACGCAGCTCACTTCGCGAAAGCCGGGCACATCATGGGCCAGTTGCCACCCCTCTTCTTCGAGTCGAGTGGTCGTGATCGCCGGACGAAGCACTCGATAGCCTTCCAGCTGCTTGAGGGGCTGCACCACCTTCTCTGGCTGCGCGCGCACCCCGATTTCGACATCCGAGAACGCCGAGGACTCGAGCACCTCGCCATGCAATCCGAGCACGTCGACACGCAGCAGCAGGCCGGTGGCGCGCTCGGCCCACAAGCGCTGCGCAAACCGCAGGCCGTCATGCGGCTTGAGCAGGAAGACGTCGGTGTCGTAGCCGGCCTGCCGGTCCATCCCCTGGGAGAGCAGGTCGTAGTGCTCGGTCAGCCATTCGCCGCCGTCCTGCAGCAACGCAGGAAACGGTGCCATGGTCTCGCGCGGCTCGACGATCGCGATATGACGCTGCGGCCAAAGCGTGTAGACCGTGTCGTTGTGACGCAGCACCCGGCGCATTTGACCGTCGAGCATGTCGACCCGCTCGTACTGCTGGGAACCGTCGCAGTAGTGCGCAATGCGCGAACTGGACACCGCACCACCAGCAGTGAAGACCTGAGTCCCTTGGTAATTGCGTTGGCTGGCCGCCTGATGCACACGCGTCAGCCAGGCGCGAGCATCAACCGGCGCCTCTCCGCCCGATGCAGCCCAGCCGGCACTACCCAGAAATGCGGTGGCAAGACCCAGCCCCGCGAACAAGAAACGGCGCAATACCATGAGCCGGGTTCAACGCTCGGGCATGACCGCTGCGGCATCGCGCAGCGTGGCGCCAGGCACGCTCAGGCCCGCGCGGTTGCCAAACTGTTTGTGCGCGGCCAGATATCGATCGAGCCGCGCGTCGCGGATTACGCGCAGATCGGCCGGCCCCGCAGAGGCGGCATCGACGTTCATTTCGGATGCCGCGACGGGCTGCGCCCCGCGCATGTCGGGTTGCAGGGCAGCGATGGAAGCACCGCTGGACGGCTGCGCGTCGGGATTAAGCGGCAGCGCCACGCGCGTGACGACCAGCACACCGGCGACGGCCATGAACCCGGCCGCCACCGCGAAGGGCGCGGCCCACGCAGCACGCCTGCGCGCCGGCGCATGCTTGGCCGCGATCGGTTGGGGCGCCAGAACCACGGGCTCCTGCGCGAGCCGGGCGCGCAGCGCGAGCAGGAACGCTTCATCGTGCGCGGGCTTCGCCGCCAGATCATCGGAGCGCAGCGCGTCGCCGATCAGCTGGTAGGCATGCCAGGTGCGGCGCACCGAGGCGTCGTCGCGCCAGCTGACGCACAACCGCTGCACGGCGGCGCCGTCCAGTTCGCCATCGGCGAGTGCCGAAAGGGCTTCCTTGGGACCACCTTGATTCGTCGAACCATCCGACATCATCGACTCCACAGCACCGTGTCGCGCCTTACCATCGCTCGCCCTCGCGCGTGCCCAGCAGCGGACGCAGCCGCTCGGCGATCGCCTCGCGCGCGCGAAAGATCCGCGAGCGTACCGTGCCGATCGGGCAATTCATCGCCTCGGCGATCTCTTCGTAGCTCAGCCCCTCGATCTCGCGCAGCGTGATCGCCTGGCGCAGATCCTCCGACAGCGCGTCGATCGCAGCGTTGACGGTGGCCGCCACTTCCTTGCTCGCCATCACCGCCTCGGGCGTTTCGCTGTCGCTTAGTTCGTTTTCCACCCGGGAAGTTTCGTCGCCGTCGTCAACCGACGCGTAGGCTGACTCGGAAACCAGCGGATCGCGCTTGAGCTCCACCAGCGCCTTCTTCGCTGTGTTAACGGCGATACGGTACAGCCAGGTGTAGAACGCGCTCTCCCCCCTGAATTGGGGGATCGCACGGTAGGCGCGGATGAACGTTTCCTGGGCGATGTCCTGCACGAGATCGACGTCGCGCACCATGCGCCCGATGAGCCGTTCGATACGGCGCTGGTACTTCACCACCAGCATCTCGAAAGCCCGCACGTCGCCTTGCTTGACGCGCTCGATCAACAGGGCGTCGGCGTCGGCAGCATTCATCGTGCAGCCCCTTCGGGCGGGGCGGCATAGGCAGCGGCACGCAAAGCGCCAGCCTGTGGCACTCGGCCCTCGCTCACCGGCAGCCATGCAGCGCCCGGCCCGCCCTCGGGCAAGAAGCGCAGCAACATCCAGCCACCAAGATCGATCATCACCATGAGGCTTCCGGCGCGTTCAGACGCATCGGAACCCGCTTCCCGATGCCACCAGCGATCGCCATCCCAGCGCAACCGCCCTCCACCTGGTGGCCGGACGCGCCACAGCAACAGCGCGCCCGCCGCCGTTGCGGAGGCAATGAACAAGCCCGCCATGATTGCATCGCGAACCAGATGGGCGCAAATCGCCGCGCTGGCGGCGGCGGCCGCCACGGCGCCGAGCACCACACAGACGGCCGTCCAGCGCGGGGAAGCGACAAGCTCAACAGTGACCGCGGGCGCGGCGCGCATGGGCCGCGATGCTCACGCGTTCAGACGCGCCGGAACACCAGCGTACCGTTGGTGCCGCCGAAGCCGAAGTTGTTCTTCACCGCGATGTCGATCTTCATCTCGCGCGCACTGTTGGCGCAGTAGTCCAGGTCGCATTCCGGATCCTGGTTGAAGATGTTGATCGTGGGCGGTGACACCTGATGGTGCAGCGCCAGCACGGTGAACACCGACTCCACGCCGCCAGCACCGCCCAGCAGGTGCCCGGTCATCGATTTCGTGGAGTTGACGACCAGCCGCTTGGCATGGTCGCCGAACGCGAGCTTGATCGCGTTGGTCTCGTTCAGGTCGCCGAGGGGCGTAGAGGTGCCGTGCGCGTTGAGGTATTGCACCTCGCTGGCGTTCACGCCGGCGTTGCGCAATGCCGCCTTCATCGACCGCTTGGGGCCGTCGACGTTGGGCGCGGTCATGTGGAACGCGTCCGCGCCCATGCCAAAGCCGGCCAGTTCGGCGTAGATCTGGGCCCCGCGCTTCTTCGCGTGCTCGTACTCCTCGAGTACCAGCACGCCGCTGCCCTCGCCGAGCACGAACCCGTCGCGGTCCTTGTCCCAGGGCCGCGACGCAGTGGCGGGGTCGTCGTTGCGGGTGGACAGTGCACGGGCAGCGGCAAAGCCACCGATGCCCAACGGCGAGACGGTGGATTCCGCCCCACCAGCGATCATCACGTCCGCGTCACCGTACTCGATCATCCGGCTGGCCTCGCCGATGCAATGCAGGCCGGTGGTGCAGGCCGTGACGATGGCGAGGTTCGGGCCGGTGAAGCCGTACTTGATCGACACGTGGCCCGAGATCATGTTGATGATCGACGCCGGGACGAAGAACGGCGAGATGCGGCGCGGGCCGCGCTCGGTCAGTTCCCTCTGGGTCTCTTCGATCAGGGGCAGACCCCCGATGCCCGAGCCCACCAGCACGCCGATGCGCTCGGCGGCTTCCTCGCTGAGCGCGTCGCCCGTCGGCAGCCCGGCATCCTGCACGGCCTGGATGGCGGCGGCCATGCCGTAGTGGATGAAGGTGTCCATGTGGCGGGCTTCCTTGGCCGGGATGTAATCCTCGACCTTGAAGCCCTTCACCTCACCCGCGAACCGGCAGGCCAGATTCGACGCATCGAACTTGGTGACCGTGGCAATGCCGCTCTTGCCGGCCACGAGCGTGGCCCAGCCTTCGGCAACGGAATTGCCGACCGGGCTGATCAGCCCCAGGCCGGTGACGACGACGCGACGACGACTCATGCGAAAGACAATGGCTGCGGCCTCAGGCCTTCTGGTGCTTGACCGCGTAGTCGATCGCCAGCTGTACTGTGGTGATCTTCTCGGCCTCTTCGTCCGGGATCTCGATGCCGAACTCGTCCTCGAGGGCCATCACCAGCTCCACGGTATCCAGCGAGTCCGCGCCCAGATCCGCCACAAAGGCCTTTTCGTTGGTGACGTCGGCCTCTGGCACGCCCAACTGCTCGGCGATGATCTTCTTGACGCGTGCTTCGATGTCGCTCATGACTCCTCCAGGAGTGAAAAAACGGAAAAAACAAACAGCGCGGGATTTTAGCGGCCTTGGAGTGAAACCCCTAAGACAGCCGCCGCGCCTCGAATCAACCCATGTACATGCCGCCGTTCACGTGCAGCTCGGTGCCGGTGATGTAGCCGGCGCCCGGCGACGCGAGAAACGCGACCGCATTGGCAATCTCCTGCGGGGCACCCAGGCGCCCGAGCGGGATCTGCTGCAGCAGCGCGGCCTTCTGCGCTTCGGGCAGCACCTCGGTCATGTCGGTGGCGATGAAGCCCGGCGCAACGCAGTTGACCGTGATGCCGCGGCTGCCGAGCTCGCGTGCCAGCGCTCTCGTGAGCCCCGCCACGCCAGCCTTGGCCGCCGCATAGTTGGCCTGGCCGGCGTTGCCGCTGGCACCCACCACCGAGGTGATGTTGACGATGCGGCCATAGCGCTGCTTCATCATCGTGCGCATCACGGCGCGCGAGAGCCGGAACACCGCCTTCAGGTTGGTGTCGAGCACGGCATCCCAGTCATCGTCCTTCATGCGCATCGCAAGCGTGTCGCGCGTGATGCCAGCGTTGTTCACCAGCACGTGCAGCGCGCCGTGTGTCTTGACGATGGCGTCCACCGCCGCCTCGGCGCCCGCCGCGTCGTTCACGTTCAGCGCAATGCCGCGGCAACCTTCGTGTGCGCCCAGCGCCTCGGTGACGGCCTGAGCGCCGGATTCCGAGGTGGCCGTGCCGACGACCTTGAGCCCGCGCGCCGCCAACTCGAGCGCGATGGCCCGGCCGATGCCGCGCGACGCACCGGTGACCAGCGCCACCTGCCCGGCAAACTGCACCTCGCTCATGCCAGCATCCCCTTTACTTCCTGCAGTGACGCGGGATCCAGCACCGTGCCGGTGACGGTCGCAGCGTCGATGCGCTTGACCATGCCGGCCAGCACCTTGCCTGGACCGCACTCGAACACGTGCGCAAGGCCCCGCCCGCGCAGCGCCTGCACCACCTCCACCCAGCGCACCGGGCCAAAGGCCTGGCGGTACAGCGCGTCGCGGATCACATCCGGCTGCTGCTCGACCTTCACGTCGACGTTGTTCACCACGGGAATGCGCGGCGCCTGTAGCACCACGCCGGCCAGCCGCTGCTTCAGTCGCTCGGCGGCCGGCTTCATCAGGCTCGAATGGAACGGCGCCGACACCGGCAATGGCAGGGCCCGCTTGGCGCCCGCGGCCTTCAGCGCTTCACAGGCGCGCTCGACGGCCGCCTTGGTGCCGGCGATGACGGTTTGCTTGGGATCGTTGAAATTCACGGCCTCGACGGCTTCGCCGCCGTCCGAGGCGACTTGCACACACGTGCTGCGCACGGCGTCGGCATCGAGCCCGAGGATGGCCGCCATCGCGCCCATGCCGACCGGCACCGCCTCCTGCATCGCTTGTGCACGAAAGCGCACGAGCGGCAGCGCTTCGGCCAGCGCAAGCGCTCCCGCAGCGACCAGGGCGGTGTACTCGCCCAGCGAGTGACCCGCCACCGCCGCAGGCTCGAGCCCGGTATCGGCGAGCCAGGCGCGGTAGCAGGCAATGCCCGCGGCCAGCATCACCGGCTGGGTGTTGGTGGTGAGATCGAGTTGGTCCTTCGGGCCTTCGTGGATCAGGCGGGCAACGTCCTCGCCCAGCGCGTCGGACGCTTCGGCCAAGGTGCTGCGCACGGCCGGATGGTCGCCCCAGGCATCGAGCATGCCCACAGCCTGCGAGCCCTGCCCGGGGAACACGAATGCGAATGCGGTCATCGCTTGCGTCTTGTTGAATCGGAAGGAACGAGGCAGGTGCGCGTCAGAAATCGAGCAACACCGCACCCCAGGTGAAGCCGCCGCCCACGCCCTCGAGCATCAGGGTGTCGCCGCGCTTCACGCGGCCGGAGCGCACGGCCACGTCGAGTGCGAGCGGGATCGATGCGGCCGAGGTGTTGCCATGCTCGCTCACGGTGGCGATCAGCTTGTCCAGCGGCAGCTTCAGCTTGCGCGCGGTGCTTTGCATGATGCGGATGTTGGCCTGGTGCGGGATCAGCCAGTCGATGTCGGCGTCGGTGCGGCCGGCCTTGGCCAGCGCCGCGCGTGCCGACGACTCGAGCACCCCGACGGCCAGCTTGAACACCGCTGGCCCGTCCATCTTGAGCAACGGATCACCGCTGACCTTGCCGCCGCTGACGGTGCCCGGCGTGCACAGGATCTCCACGTGACGCCCGTCCGCATGCAGGTCGCTGGCCAGGATGCCGGGTGTATCGCTGGCCTGCAGCACGACAGCACCCGCGCCATCGCCGAACAGAACGCACGTGCCGCGATCGTTGAAATCGAGCAGGCGCGAAAAGATCTCCGAGCCGATCACCAACGCGTTGTGCGCAGCGCCAGTGCGGATCATCGAATCGGCCACGGTCAGCCCATAGACGAAGCCTGAGCACACCGCCTGCATGTCGAATGCAGCGCAGCCTGCGATGCCGAGCTTGCGCTGCACGATGCATGCGGTGGATGGGAACACCATGTCGGGCGTGGACGTGGCCACGATGATCAGGTCGATCTGATCCGGCGCGATGCCAGCCGCCTCGATCGCCTGGCGCGCCGCTCGAACCGCCATGTCGCTGCACAGTTCATCGTCGGCGGCGAAATGGCGTGCCCGGATGCCGGTGCGCTCGACGATCCACTCGTCGGAGGTTTCCACCCCCCGCTCGG
Source organism: uncultured Pseudomonadota bacterium (assembly GCA_946480245.1). The sequence continues at coordinate 24,190 of CAMLIZ010000022.1, read as the reverse complement.
CCAGCTGGCGGGCCAGTTCGTCGTTGGTGATGCGGCGCGAAGGCAGGTAGCTGCCGGTGCCCGCGATGCGGGCGTAGCGTGGAAGTGTCGGGTTCATGCAGCTTGGGGCGTCGGGTCGCTGCCTTCGTCACCTGCCGGCAAGGCTTGCAGGGTCTGGAGGATGCGTTCGTGCACGCGCGCCAGCAGTCGGTTGCGGGCGGCATCATACGCCCGGCGCAACGCCTGCTCGAAGGCCAGCGCATCAGCCGAGCCGTGACTCTTGAACACCAGGCCGCGCAACCCCAGCAGCGCGGCACCGTTGTAGCGCCGGTGGTCCACCCGCGCCTTGAAGCGATTGAGCACGGGCAGCGCCAGCAAGCCGGCGAGCTGCGTGAGCGGCGAACGGTTGAACTCCTGCCGCATCATCTCGGCCAGCATGCCCGCCAGGCCTTCCACCGACTTCAGCACCACGTTGCCGACGAAACCGTCGCACACGACGACGTCGGTGGTGCCCTTGAAGATGTCGTTGCCCTCCACGTTGCCGTGGAAGTTGAGGTGGCCATCGGCGGCCAGCTTGCGAAGCAGTTCGCCGGCGCGCTTGATCGTCTCGCTGCCCTTGATCGCTTCTTCGCCGATGTTGAGCAGGCCTACGGTGGGATCTTCGCGGTCGTTCAGTGCGCTGGCCAGCGCGCTGCCCATCACCGCAAACTGCAGCAGGTGCTCCGCCGTGCAATCCACATTGGCGCCGAGGTCCAGCACGATGGTGTTGCCGCCGCGCTGGTTCGGCATGCCGTAGGCGATGGCGGGGCGGTCGATGCGGTCCAGAGTCTTCAATACGTAGCGGGCCACCGCCATCAGCGCACCGGTGTTGCCAGCGGACACGCAGGCATGCGCGAGTGGCTCAACCTGGCCCTCGGCGGCCTTCAGCTGGCCGATGGCCACGCGCATCGACGAATCCTTCTTGCGGCGCAGCGCCACTTCGACCGGGTCGTCCATCGCGACCACCTCGGTGGCGGTGACGCTGCGGCAGCGCGCCCAGTCGCGCGCCGGCGCCAGCCCGTCGGTCGTGCCGACGAGCACCAGCTCCGCCTGCGGGTGATGGCGCAGGAAGGATTCGCAGGCCGGCAGCGTGACCGCCGGCCCATGGTCACCGCCCATGCAGTCGACGGCGATGCGAACGAGAGGAAGAGGATCCAGGCTCACGGGCGAACGCGTTGCGCCAGGGCGGCGCAAGACGAACGCCCGGTTCGCGCAAAACGCAAACCGGGCGTCGGATTCGTCACGTCAGGGCGGAAGCGTCAGGCTTCGGCCTTGGTCTTCACGACCTTGCGGCCACGATAGAAGCCGGTGGGGCTGATGTGGTGACGCAGATGCACTTCGCCGGTGGTGGGTTCGATCGCAGTCCCCGGCTGGGCCAGGTGATTGTGCGAACGATGCATGCCACGCTTGGACGGCGACTTCTTGTTTTGCTGAACGGCCATGGAAAACTCCTGAAGGCTTCCTTCGCTGAAAAGGAGGCCGCCACTGGGAAAGCCGGCAATTCTAGCATGCCGACAAGTCCTGTCCGACCTTGGGTCAGTGTGACGGCTTCCCGCGCTTGAGCACGGCCAGCTTTGCAAACGGGTTCGGCGCCAGCTCGTGCGGCAGCTCCACGGGTGGATCGCCGGGCGGCAGCAGCGGCACCGGGCACGTTTCGTGTCGAGGCACCAGCGGCAGTTCGAGGATCAGCTCGTCCTCAACCAGGGAGCGCAGGTTGAACGAGCGACCCAGCGCGAGCACCTCCTCCTCGCTGTCGGCGTCTTCGGCCTCGGCCTGCGCCTCGGTGGGCACGAAGCGGAACGAGCGTTGCACGCTCAGCGCCTCGCGCATCGGTTGCAGGCAGCGCTGGCACTGCAGCCACACCGCGCCGGCCGCTTCCAGGTGCAGCCACACATCCGGGGCAGCGCCGCGGCGCGCGCGGCTTTCACCTTCGGCGCGCCACTGCACGATCTCCTTGGCGGATGCCGCGCTGTCGCCATCACCCGCCTCGGCCAGGCGCGGCAACTCGGCCACCGCCCACTCGCCTTCGAGTTCGCCCTGCTCGGCCGCGAAGGCCGCCACATCGAGGTGCAGCGGATCGAAGCTTCGTTGTCTCATGCGAGCAGTGTACGGAACGGTGCACGCGGTGAGCCAATGGGACAATTCGCGCATGGCCAATCGCCCTGCCCTGATCCTCGGCTCCACCTCGCGCTATCGGCGCGAGTTGCTCGCGCGGCTGCACCTGCCATTCGAGGTGCAATCACCTGACGTGGACGAAACACCGCAGCCCGGCGAGACGCCCGCGGCACTCGCCTTGCGCCTGGCACTCGCCAAGGCGAACGCCGTGGCGGCGCTGCACCCCACCGCCGTGGTGATCGGCTCGGACCAGGTCGCCGATCTCGAGGGCCGGCCGATCGGCAAACCGGGCACGCACGAGCGGGCCACGGAGCAACTGCGCGCAATGCGCGGTCGGGCGGTCGTGTTCCACACCGCTGTGGCCGTGGTGCGGCAGGACAGCGGCTTTCAACGCGCGCTGCTTGCGCCGGTGCACGTGCGCTTCCGCGCGTTGAGCGACACCGAGATCGAACACTACCTGCGCGCCGAACAGCCCTACGACTGCGCAGGCAGCGCCAAGTGCGAAACGTTGGGCATCGCACTGCTCGACGGCATCGACTCCGACGACCCCACCGCCCTGGTGGGCCTGCCGCTGATCCGCACCTGCGCACTGCTGCGCGAAGCGGGCATCGACCCGCTGGGGCCCGCGTGAGTTCAACCGCCGCCCAACCCGGCACCTTGGTGCTGGTGCCAAACACCTTGGACCTCGGCGCCACCGAAGTGGACATCCAGCAGGTGCTGCCCTTGGGCGTGTTGCAGCGCGCCGCGGCGCTGCGCCACTGGGTGGCGGAGAACGCAAAGACCACGCGGGCGTTTCTGAAGCGCGTCAACGCCGTGGTGCCGCTGGCCCAGCCGCTGCAGGCCTTGTCGATCGCCGAACTGCCGCGCCCGGCGAAGGGCGGCAAGCCAGCCGCCGACGACAAGGCACTGCAAGCACTGCTAGGTCCGGCGCTGGCCGGCGAGGACGTGGGCTTGATCTCCGAGGCCGGGCTGCCTGCCGTGGCGGACCCGGGCGCAGCGCTGGTGGCTTGCGCCCATCGCCGCGGCGTACCGGTGCTGCCCTTGGCCGGGCCCAGCTCTCTGCTGCTGGCCTTGGCCGCCAGCGGGCTCAATGGTCAGAGCTTTGCTTTCGCGGGGTACCTGCCCGTGGACGCCGCGGCGCGCGCAGTGCGCTTGCGAGAGCTCGAAGCGCTGTCGCGCAAAGCCGCGCAGACGCAATTGATGATCGAAACGCCCTATCGCAACCCGCCGCTGCTGGCCGCGTTGCTGGCCACCTTGGCGCCGACCACGCTGCTCTCGGTGAGTTGCGGCCTCACACTCGAAGGCGCCTGGTCGCACACGATGACGATCGCGCAATGGCGCCAGGCGGCAGTGGCCATGCCGGATCGGCTGCCTGCCGTGTTCGCGCTGCTGGCACCCTGAGGGCGTCAGCCCTTGCTGCCACCGCCGAGCAACGCCGCCACCTTCTTGCGCCCCTTGAGGCTGGGCAGCACACCACCGGGTTGCGGGGCAGGGGCAGCCGTTTTGGGCTCCCGGTCGGACGATTCCGCGGCGCTGGCCACGTAAGGGCGATCGAAGATCGGATCGGCCGGGGCGGCCGGAGGCCGTGGGCTCCACCTCGGCGCGGACCGCTCGCTGGCCGCCCGCTCCGGACGGCGATCGCCGTCCTCCTCGGTGCGACGCGGGCGGCGCGGACGCTCGTCGCCGATCTCCAGCGGCTCGAGCTCGATCTTCTTCTTGATCAGCTTCTCGATGTCCGCGATCAGCCGCGCGTCGTCGCGTGCGACCAGCGTCACCGCCAGGCCCGAAGCGCCGGCGCGGCCGGTGCGGCCAATGCGGTGCACGTAGTCCTCCGCGTTGAACGGCACGTCGAAGTTGAAGACGGCGGGCAGGTCGGCGATGTCCAGGCCGCGCGCGGCCACATCGGTGGCCACCAGCACATCCACCTCGCCGCGCTTGAATGCGTCCAGCGACTTCAGCCGCTCGTCTTGTGACTTGTCGCCGTGCAGCGCCGCGGTCTTGAGGCCATCGCGCTCGAACGAGCGCGCCAGCCGGGCCGCTCCGAGCTTGGAGTTCACGAACACCAGCGCCTGCGTCAGCGAGCGTTCGCGCAGCATTTGGCGCACGGCTGCGCGCTTGTCGTCGTCGGACACGCTGTAGAAGCGCTGCTCCACGTTGGTGGCGGTGGCGTTGGGGCGGGCCACCTCCACCGTCACCGGATCCTGCAGGTAGCTTTGCGCGAGGCGCTTGATCTCGGGTGAGAACGTGGCCGAGAACAGCAGCGTCTGGCGCTGCTTGGGCAGGTAGCTGAGGATGCGCTGCAGGTCGGGCAGGAAGCCGATGTCCAGCATGCGGTCGGCCTCGTCCAGCACCACGTACTCCACCTGGTTGAGCACGCAGTTCTTGGCCTCGATGTGGTCCAGCAGGCGGCCCGGCGTGGCAATCAGCACCTCGACGCCGGACTTCAGCGCGGCGGTTTGCGGCTTCATGTCGATGCCGCCGAACACCACGGTGACTCGCAGGTTGGTGTGCTTGGCGTACGCGGTGACGTTGGCCGCCACCTGGTCGGCCAGCTCGCGCGTCGGCGCCAGCACCAGTGCACGCACCGGGTGGCGCGCCGGTGAAGCGCTGGCGTTCTCGTGCTTCAGCATCTTCTGCAGCAGCGGGATCGAGAACGCGGCCGTCTTGCCGGTACCGGTTTGAGCGGCGCCCATCACGTCGCGGCCGGCCAGCACGATCGGAATGGCCTTGGCCTGGATGGGCGTCATCGTGGCGTAGCCTTGGTCGGCCACGGCGCGCAGCAGCTTCTGGTCGAGCGGCAGCGTGTCGAAACGGGCGGGGGCGGCCACATCGGCCGCAGCAGTGGGAGTGTCTGTAATCACTAGGCCATTATCCGCCCGCTGTCAATCAACGCTTGAGGAGCATCCAGCGGGGGGAGCGGAAGCGCACGATGCGCCAGTACAAGCTGAGGTAGGTGAAGCCGAACAGGAAGATGAACACGGCCAGCACCTTGGTGTTGTTCCACCACAGCACGGCGGGCACCGCGGACAGCGTGCACAGGATCCACAGATACGGCGATGTCATCGAGTTGCGGCGGGTCAGCTCACGCGCTGTCCGCTCGCCTGCGGCCCAGCGCAGGAAGCGGCGGTAAATGAGGCTGTGCAGGTGCGCGCCGTCGGGCATGCCCACCGGGCGCCCTCGTAGCACCCGGCGCCGGTAGATCGAGAACACGGTTTCGAACACCGGGTAGATGCCTAGCAGCAGCGCGAACATCGGCGACACGCTGGGGTTGCGGTGCACCAGCAGGATCGCGAGTTCCCCGAGGTAGAAGCCCAGGAAGTAGGCACCACCGTCGCCCAGGAAGATCAGGCCCGCGGGGAAGTTCCAGACGAAGAAGCCGAGGATGGCGCCCACCCCCGTGAGGGCCATCAGCGCAACGATGCGGTCGCCCACGGCAAAGGCCACGTACGCCACCGCGATCAGCATGATCATCACGCACATCGAGGCCAGGCCGTTGAAGCCGTCGATGATGTTGATGGCGTTGGCAAAGCCGGCCACCACGAACACCGCGAGCGCCACCGCACCCGCCGGCATGGCGACAAGCCAGTCGACACCGGGGATGTCGGTGCGACTGATCACGCCTTCGATCATCAGGGCCGCCAGCAGCGCCGACACCGCCGCCGCAAACAGGCGCCGGCGCGGGCTGACCGTCTTGGTGATGTCCTCCATCACGCCGATCATGAAGACCGGCAAGGCGGCCGCCAGCAGCAAGGGCGGCAGCGGATGATTCACCACAATCGCGAACACCAGGGCAGCAACGCCCGCCGCCGTGCCCGCCATGATGCCGACCCCGCCGATGCGGGGCACCGGCTTTGCATGAAACTTCTGCGGGCCGGGCGCGTGATCGTGCGAGAAGCGCGAGTGGAACTTCGTGGAGCGCACGATCCACATCGAGGCGAGGAACGAGACGATCAGCGCAGACAGCAAGGGAACCATCGGCGGATTCTAGAAGGCCATGGCGCTCGACCCTCGGGCGCTAGAATCCCGCGGCTTTCCGGCCCTTGCGCCCTCTGACGCTCACACCAATCACCGTGCTTCGCAAATACCTGTTGGGACTCGCCGTGTGCCTCGGCGCACTGGCGTGCCAAGCGCAGACAGCGTCGACATCGCAGCTGCAATCGACCCAGGACACCGGCGCCAACGGCACGTTGCGGCTGCGGCAAGCGCCGGCCGCGGGCGACGCCAACAATCAGTCCCAGGGGCAAGGCGACTTCGATCGCAACGGCATGCGCCGGAACGAGGAGCCGCTGGTCTATCAACCCGGCGAATTCGAACGATTCGTTCAGCGACTGGTGGATGCGGGCCCCAACGGCCCGAACAGCGAAACAAGGCAGGCCGACGGAAGCAACCGTGCCGACAAGGGCGATCAGGCTCGAAAGGCTGGAACCATTCGCCGCTTCGGCGCCGAGCTGATGACGGACATGGACGACCGCGACCTGCAGTCCGTCAACCCGCTGGTTCCCGCTGACTACCTGCTCACCCCCGGTGACGAACTCGTCGTGACGTTGTGGGGCTCGGTCGACGCGGACCTGCGCCTCATGATCGACCGCTCCGGCCGTGTGACGATCCCTCGCGTGGGCCCGGTCATGCTGGCCGGCGTGCGCTATGCCGATGCGCCTGAAGTCATCCGCCGCCGCGTGGCCCAGGTGTTCCGCAACTTCGACGTGAGCGTGTCGCTCGGCCAGCTGCGCGGCATCCGCGTTTACGTCACGGGCTACGTGGCCCGGCCGGGCGCGTACAGCGTGAGCAGCCTGGCCACCACCATGCAGGCGCTGATTCGCGCCGGTGGCCCCTCGGCGGCGGGCAGCTTCCGGCAAATCGAGTTGCGCCGCCGAGGCCAGGCGCCGGTGACGCTAGACCTGTACGACTTCCTGCTGCGCGGCGACCGCAGCGCGGATGTCACCCTGATGGCCGACGACGTGATTCACGTGGCGCCCGTCGGCACGCAGGTGGCCGTGATCGGCAGCGTCAACAAGCCGGCGATCTTCGAGCTCAAGCCCGGTGAAGGCGTGGGCGATGCGCTGCGCATGGCTGGTGGCTTTGACGCGGTGGCCGACCGCTCGCGCGTGGCGCTGGAGCGCTTGAGCGAGCGCACCACGGTGCGGGTGGCAGAGATTCGCCTGCCCGAAGGCGAGAACATGAAGCTGAGCTATGGCGATGTGCTGCACGCTTTCAGCGCAGTCGATGTCACGTCCCCTATCCTGCGCCAGGCGAAGCGGGTGCGGGTGGATGGCGAGGTTGCACAACCCGGTGAGTACGTGCTGCCGGCGGGTAGCACCGTGTCGGATGCCCTGAAGGCGGCGGGTGGCCTGACGCCGCTGGCGTTTGTCTATGGCACCGAATTCACGCGCGAAAGCGTGCGCGTGACACAGCAGGAAAATTACGACCGCGCGCTGCGCGACCTGGAAACCGAATTCACGAAGGCCAACACGACGCAGCGCACGTCGAACAGCGACGAAGCGGCCGCGCAGCAATCAAAGGCGGCGAACACCAGCCGGTTGATCGAGCAGCTGCGAGCCGTGAGGCCCACCGGGCGAATCGTGCTGCAGCTCGCGCCGAATGGAACGCAGTTGCCCGACCTAGCCCTGGAAAACGGCGACCGGCTGTACGTGCCGCCTCGCCCGACCACGGTGGGCGTGTTTGGCAGCGTGTTCAACGGCGGCTCCTACCTCTTCGGCGAAGGCCGCAGCTTGTCTGAATACCTGCGACTGGCAGGTGGCCCGACCAAGGGCGCAGATGCTTCCAGTACCTTCGTAATCCGCGCCAATGGCTCGGTGGTCAGTGGGCGGCAGTCGAGCGGCTGGTTTGGCAGCAATGACGTCGAGGACATTTCGGCACAGCCCGGTGACACGATCTTCGTGCCGGAAGAGGTGAACAAGACGACGTTCATCCAGAACGCGAAGGACTGGACACAGATCCTCTATCAGTTCGGCTTGGGTATTGCGGCGATCCACACGCTGAAGTGACGATGGAAGACTACCGAGCCGTCGCAGTGGAAGACGAAGAAGAAGGCGTGACTCTGTTGGATCTGGCGGTGCCTCTGGCCCAACATTGGAAGCTGCTGGTGCTTGGCTCTCTCGCGGCGGGAGTGCTGGCCCTTGGCATTGCGTTCCTGCTGCCGCCGACTTACAAGGCCGCCACGACCTTCTTGCCGCCGCAACAACAGCAGAGCGCCGCGATGGCCAGTCTATCGTCGCTGGGTGCGCTGGCAGGTCTGGCGGGAGGCGGCGCCCCGCGTACGCCGGCTGACCAATACGTAGCGCTGATGGAGAGCGTGACGGTGTCGGACCGGATCATCGATCAATTCAAGTTGTTGGAGGTCTACGAAACGAAGTTCCGTGTCGACGCGCGTCGGCAGTTGGCAAGCAGCACCCACTTCACGATCGGTAAGAAGGACGGCCTCATTACCGTGGAAGTCGAGGACAGGACCGCACAGCGCGCGGCCGATATCGCGAACCGATTTGTGGAAGAGCTTCGTCGCATGACCGACACGATAGCGGTGAGCGAAGCGCAGCAACGGCGAAAGTTCTTTGAAAATCAGCTCCGGCAAACGCAACAGAAGCTGGTGCGAGCGCAGCAGGCACTGGAGGCGAGTGGATTCACGCAAGGGGCCTTGAAGGCCGAACCACAGGCTGCGGCCGAGGGCTATGCCAAGCTGAGGGCCGAGGTGGCGGCTGCCGAGATTCGCCTGCAAACCATGCGAGGTGCTTTGTCGGACACCGCGCCGGAAGTGCAGCAGCAAAAAAGAATGTTGGGGGCGCTGAGGGCCGAATTGGCCCGACTGGAGCAAAGCGCAGAAACGCAAGGTGGGCCCGACTACGTCGGCAAGTATCGAGAGTTCAAGTACCAGGAAACCTTGTTTGACTTGTTTGCACGGCAATATGAGCTTGCGCGGGTGGACGAAAGTCGGGAGGGCGCCCTGATTCAGGTGGTAGACAAGGCTGTGCCGCCGGAGAGAAGGAGCAGCCCGAAGCGGGCACGCATCGCAGTAACGACCACGCTCGTAAGCGGGCTCATCCTGGCGATATTCGTGCTATTCAGCCACTCGTGGCGCCGCTCTTCGGACAGCCCGAAGACTGCCGAGCAAGTGGCACGTCTGCGCGCAGCTTTGACCGGGAAGTGATAACACACAGCAGCATCTAATTGCTGTTAGGCGCGCACAGCCGAGAGAGACCGCTCAGCCTATACGGTTGTATGAGAGAGATGAACTACACTCTCCCGTTCAATCGTTGAACACACCTAATTCTTCCCCATGACTCGGCCGCAGCTTTCATCCTCGAGCGACGCCGAAACGGCTACCACTCTAAATACGTTGCGCCTATTGCAGACGCAACCAGAGCTTTCGCAACGACAGTTGTCGAAGGAGTTGGGCCTGAGCCTGGGCAAGACACACTATGTGCTGCACGCGCTGCTCGACAAGGGGCTGGTGAAAATCCAGAACTTCAAGCGCAGCGACAACAAGCTGGCCTATGCCTACCTCCTCACCCCCAAGGGTGTCCAAGAAAAGTTGCGGCTTACCCAAGCCTTCCTTGTTCGCAAGGAAGCCGAGTTCGACGCCTTGAAAGCCACGATTGCCCGACTGCGTGCAGAGGTGGTGACCTCGGAATGAGCGAAGTGAGGTCAAGCCGATGACGGAGCACCAAGTCCCATGGCTCGGGTTGGCCGTCGACAGAGGCGCGCAACACCGTGCGAGTTGAATACCGCTGCTGGTACGGCCAATCCATCAAGAACTGATGAACAAGCAAGCAAAGATCTTTGTCACGGGTCATCGTGGCATGGTCGGCAGCGCCATCGTGCGCAGGTTGGAGGCAGGCGCCTACACGAACGTGTTCACCCGCAGCCGCGAGCAATTGGACTTACTCGATCAAAGGGCTGTTCATTCCTTTCTTGAGGCAGAGAAGCCTGAATACATCTTCATCGCCGCGGCCAAGGTGGGCGGCATCCAGGCCAACGACTGCTACCGCGCCGAGTTCCTCTATCAGAACCTGATGATCGAGGCCAACCTCATGCACGGCGCGCACCTGGCCGGTGTGCAGCGGCTGATGTTCCTCGGCTCCAGCTGCATCTATCCGCGTGACTGCCCACAGCCGATCAAGGAGGAGTACCTGCTGACCGGCCCGCTCGAGCAGACCAACGAGCCCTACGCCATCGCGAAGATCGCCGGCATCAAGCTGTGCGAGAGCTACAACCGCCAGTACGGACGGCAATACATCAGCGTGATGCCGACCAACCTCTACGGCCCCAACGACAACTACGACCTCGCCAATAGCCACGTGCTGCCGGCGCTGCTGCGCAAGGCGCATGAGGCGAAGCTGCGCGGCGACCGCGAATACGTCGTGTGGGGCAGCGGCACGCCGCGCCGCGAGTTCCTGCATGTCGACGACCTCGCCGACGCCTGTGTGCACCTGATGGAGCAGGACTACGCCGGGCCTCTGGTCAACATCGGCACCGGCGCGGACGTCACCATCCGCGAACTGGCTGACACCGTGATGGAAGTCGTTGGCTTCGATGGCCGCATCGTGTTCGACACCAGCAAGCCAGACGGCACACCCCGCAAGCTTCTCGACGTGAGCCGCCTGGCTTCGCTCGGTTGGCGGGCGCGCATTCCGCTTTGCGAGGGCATCCGCTCGACCTACCAGAGCGCCCCCTTCCGCGCGCCATCCGCCGCCGCATTCTGACGAGATCTTCCATGACACAACACAAGACCGCCCTCATCACCGGCGTGACCGGCCAGGACGGCGCCTACTTGGCGGAGTTCCTGCTCGCCAAGGGCTACCAAGTACACGGCATCAAGCGGCGCGCCTCGCTGTTCAACACCGACCGCATCGACCACCTGTACCAGGACCCTCACGTCGACAACCAGCGCTTTATCCTGCACTACGGCGATCTCACCGACTCGAGCAACCTCATCCGCATCGTGCAGAAGGTGCAGCCCGACGAGATCTACAACCTCGCGGCGCAAAGCCACGTGGCGGTGAGCTTCGAGGAGCCCGAGTACACGGCCAATGCAGACGGGGTAGGCGCGCTGCGCCTGCTCGAGGCCATCCGCATTCTTGGTATGGAGAAGAAGACACGCTTCTACCAGGCGAGCACGTCCGAGCTGTACGGGCTGGTGCAGGAGACGCCGCAGAAGGAGACGACGCCCTTCTACCCACGCAGCCCGTACGCGGTGGCCAAGCTGTACGCCTACTGGATCACGGTGAATTACCGCGAGGCCTACGGCATGTACGCCTGCAACGGGATCCTGTTCAACCACGAGAGCCCGCTGCGCGGCGAGACCTTCGTCACACGCAAGATCACACGTGCCATCGCGCGCATCGCGCTCGGCCTGCAGGACTGCCTGTACCTGGGCAACCTGTCGGCGCTGCGCGACTGGGGGCACGCGCGCGACTACGTCGAGATGCAATGGCTCATGCTGCAGCAGCCGCAGCCGGAGGACTTCGTCATCGCCACCGGCGTACAGCACAGCGTGCGGCAGTTCGTCGACATGGCAGCCCGTGAGCTCGGCATCGAGCTGGAGTTCAATGGCAGCGGCCAGCAGGAGGTCGGCACGGTGGTGCGCCTCACCTCCGACCAGGCGAAGTGCAAGAAGGGCGATGTCATCGTGCGGGTCGACCCGCGATACTACCGGCCCACCGAGGTCGAGACCCTGCTCGGCGACCCGGCCAAGGCGCGCGAGAAGCTGGGATGGACGCCGCGCACGACACTGCCGGAACTGGTGCGCGAGATGGTCGCGAGCGACTACGCCGCGGCCCGGCGCGACAGCATGGTCAAGCTCGCGGGCTTCCAGGCCTATGACTACAACGAATGAGCGTGTGCCAGGACCGCGCTCCGCGCAATGGCACTGATGCACAACGCCGACCCTGCATGGCTGTCCTTCTTGCCGGCGCGGCTGCGGCAGCGCCTGGCGGGACGCCATGCGTTCCTCGCCGTGCTGGCGAACTCCGGCTGGCTGCTGGTCGACCGGGCGCTCCGCATCCTGCTCGCGCTGCTGGTCGGAGCCTGGGTGGCGCGCCATCTCGGGCCCAGCCGGTACGGCGAGCTCGCCTATGGGCTCGCCCTGCTGGCCTTCATGCAGCCGATGGTCACGCTGGGCCTGGAGGCGATCGTTGTGCGCGAGATCGCACAGGATCCGTCTCGCGCGGGTGCCGTGCTGGGATCGGCGCTCCTCCTGCGCCTTTGCGCGGGTGCCGGGGGATGGCTCGCAATCCTCGGGCTGGCCGCCCTACTGCGGCCCCACGACACGACGGCCCTGCTCATTGTCGGCATCCTGGGCGCGGGGCTGGTTCTGCAGTCGTCAGACGTGGTGGACCTCTGGTTTCAAAGCCAGACGCGCAGCAAGCTCACCGTGCTGTCGCGCGCCATCGCGTACACCACCGCGTCGCTCGTCAAGGTGATGCTGATCCTGCTGGACGCGCCGCTCTGGGCCTTCGCCGCCGCATTGCTGGCCGACACCCTGCTCGCCAGCATCGCGCTGTCGCTGAGCTACCGCACGGCCCCGTCCGCGCAGCGTTGGTGCTGGGACGCCTCGGCGGCGAAGGCGCTGCTGCGCGAAGGCTGGCCGTTCATGCTGGCGGCGGTCTCGGTGGCGGTGTACATGCGCGTGGACCAATTGCTGCTGCGCAGCCTCACCGACGAGCGCCAACTGGGCTTGTACTCCGCGATCCTGCCCCTGTCGCAAGCGTTGCATATGCTTCCGATGACCGTGTGCACCAGCTTGGCCCCCCGCATGGCGACGTTGCAGCGCGAGCATCCGCAGCAATACGCGCGCCGCGTGTTGCAGCTCTTCACGCTGATGGCCTGGAGCGGCTTGGCCGTAAGCATCGCCATCGCCCTATGCGCGCCGTGGCTGGTGTCAGTCCTGCTGGGCGCCGGCTTCGCCGAGGCAGCGCCGGTGCTGCGCTGGCATGCCCTCACGAACGTGTTCGTCTTCCTCGGCGTGGCCCAGAGCATCATGATCGTCAACGACCGCGCCGCGCACGTCTCGCTCATCAAGACGCTTTCCGGGGCGGCCGTCAGTGTGGTGCTGAACCTGTTGCTGGTGCCGCGTTGGGGCGCTATCGGCGCAGCATGGGCCGCCATCGGCTCGTACTTCGCTGCCGCCATCCTGACCAACCTCTTCGTCGCGCCATTGGCGCTTTCCATGCAGCTCAAGGCTTTCTGGCCCTTCCATGCTCAGCGCCCTTAAGAAACTGATCCCGCCGACTATGCGGCAGGCCCTCGTGGAAACGATGGGACGGCGTACCCACGCCCGTACCTCGTATGCGCAGGAAGGCGAGGACCTGCTCCTGCTGCGGCTGTTCGATAACCGCGATAGCGGCATATACGTTGACGTGGGAGCCCACCACCCCTTCCGCTTCTCGAACACCTGCCTGCTGCACGAGCGGGGGTGGCGGGGCATCAACATCGACGCCCGCCCCGGCTCAATGCAGCCGTTCAGGCGTTTCCGCCGCGGTGACGTCAACCTCGAGCTTGGAGTGAGCGAGCAGCAGGCGAGGCTTGAGTTCTTCGTGTTCGCCGAGGCGGCCCTCAACACCTTCGACGCGGAGCTGGCCCGTACCCGGCAGGCCGAAGGATGGCCGCTCGTCCAGCGCAAGCTCGTAGACTGCCTGCCCCTTGCCCGGATCATCGAGCAACACCTGCCCACACTGGGTGCGACGCAGATCGACCTGCTGACGGTCGATGCGGAAGGCCTGGACCTGCAAGTGCTGCGCTCGAACGACTGGGGGCGCTTCCGGCCCAAAGCGATCGTCGTCGAGATCCTGCAGCGGAACCTGGGTCAGGTGATGCGATCGGAAACAGTCTCCTTCCTGGCTGGCGTCGGCTATTGCCCGTCTGCCAAGCTGTACAACAGCGTTGTCTTCCTCCCCGATGACGCCGTGCGGGCCGCCGAGCCGGGCGGCGCACCTTCCGAACCGACATGATGAAGCAAGCCCTCTCCAAACTTCTCCGCAAGAGCGACACCGGATCGCGCCTGCTGACAGTGCGCAGCCTAGTGCAGAACGGCTACCTGAAGGACAAGGGCTGGATCGGGAGCGCGCTCCACTCGATGCCAGTGGACGCTGCCGGACAGCCCATTCCCTGGTACACCTACGGCGCCATCGATTTCCTCGCGGGGCGAGTGCAAAGCGCAATGGCGGTGTTCGAATACGGCAGCGGCAACTCGACGTTGTGGTGGAGTCGCCGCGCCGCTCACGTGGTGAGCTGCGAGCACGACAAAGCGTGGTACGACATCATGAAGCCCAAGGTGGCAGCCAATGTTGACTACTCGTTCGTCGAGCTCGGCGACGACGGTCAGTACGCCAGCGCAGTGACGCGTTGCCCCGGGTCGTTCGACGTCATCGTCATCGACGGCCGCGATCGCGTGAACTGCGCCAAGGCGTCGCTGGGCCACCTGAAGCCCGACGGCGTCATCGTGTGGGACAACAGCGACCGGCCGGACTACGAGGCTGGCTACCGGTTCCTGCAGGACAACGGCTTCAAGCGCATCGACTTCTGGGGTATGGGCCCGATCAACACGTATGGCTGGTGCACGTCGGTGTTCTACCGGCCGCACAACTGCTTCGGGCTCTGATCGCCATGGATACGCGCGAGTCGTCCACAAGCTCCCCTGCACACGCATCGCCGGCGCCGGTGGCGCTGTTCGCCTACAAGCGAGCCGATCACCTGCGCATGGCGGTCGAGTCCCTGCGGCGCAATCCCGAAGCGCCCGCCACGCCGCTGTATGTCTACTGCGACGGTGCCCGGCGGCCGCAGGACGAGCCCGAGGTGGCGGCGGTGCGCGACTACGTCTCGCGGATCGACGGCTTCGCCGCGGTCGTACCCGTGTTCCGGCCGCACAACCTGGGTCTGGCGCGGTCCATCATCGGGGGCGTCGGTGAGGTGCTGGCGCGTCACGGCCGCGTGATCGTCGTCGAGGACGACCTGCTCCTGTCGCCGCACTTCCTGCACTACATGAACCGAGGGCTGGACTGCTACGCCGACGACGAGGCCGTGGCCAGCATCCACGGCTACCGCTACCCGAGCGCTGCCGCGCTGCCCGACACCTTCTTCATCCGCGGCGCCGACTGTTGGGGCTGGGCGACGTGGTCGCGCGCCTGGGCGCACTTCGAGCCGGATGGCCAGCGGCTGCTGGACCAGCTGCGCGCGCGCGGCCTGTCGCGCGCTTTCGACTTTGATGGCAGCTTCCCGTACACGGGCATGCTCGAAGACCAGGTGGCGGGCCGCAACGACTCATGGGCCGTGCGCTGGTACGCCTCCTGTTTCCTGCGGGGCATGCTCACGCTCTATCCCGGGCAAACACTCGTCGAGAACACCGGCAACGACGCGAGCGGCACGCACTGCGCTGCCAGCGATGCGTTCTCGCAGCCGCTGGCCTCGGCGGCACCGCGCGTCGTGCGCCTGCCGCTGGAGGAGTCGGTGCTCGCGCGGCGCGAGTTCGTGCGCTTCTTCCGTCGCCAGCAGCCCTCGGCCGCCGCGCGTGCCGGGCGCTTCTTCAAGAGCCTGCTGCAGAAGGTGGCATGAGCATCCGAACTCACCTTCGAGCCTGGACGCCGCCGGCCCTCACGAATGCGCGGCGCGTCTGGCTGGGCCACACCCTGCGGTTCCGCGACGCGAGCGGCGACTGGGCGGCTGCCGAGCGCGAATCGAGCGGCTACGCGGCCGACCTCATCGTCGACCGCGTGACGCGGGCCACCCGGGAGGTGATCGCGGGCCGAGCGGTGTTCGAGCGCGACTCGATGCTGTTCCACGAGCCCGACTACCGCTACCCCATCGTCACCGCCCTGCTGCATGCCGCGCACGCCCACAACAGTCGCCTCGAGGTGATTGATTTCGGCGGCTCGCTCGGCAGCACCTACCGGCAATGCAAGCCGCTGCTCGGCGGCGTGAAGCAGCTGCGCTGGCACGTCATAGAGCAGCCGAAGTTCGTCGCTGCCGGCCGCGGGGAGTTCACCACCGGCGAGCTCGACTTCGCCGAGTCCGTGGAGGATGTGCCCACGTCCGACGTTCCCGCGCTCATCCTGCTGTCCAGCGTGCTGCAGTACCTGGAGCGTCCGCACGAGATCCTCGATCGCCTGCTCGCACGGCCCGCCTCGCACCTCGTGATCGACCGCTCGCCGATGTCCGCGCTCGACGACGACCGATTGTGCATCCAGCAGGCCCCCAAGTCGGTCTACGACGCCAGCTACCCTTGCTGGGTACTGTCGCAGCCGAAGCTGCTGCGGCGGCTGGAGAGTGCCGGCTGGCGCGTGCTGTGTGAGTTCCCGGGCATGGAGGGCGTGTTCGCGACCTCCTCCGGGCTGTCCTTCGAGTTCCGCGGGCTCATTGCCCACAGGAGTTGACGCGCACCATGAAGCAATTCGAACATGCAAGAGTGCTGATCACCGGAGGGCTGGGCTTCATCGGCTCCAATCTCGCGCGGCGCCTCGTCTCGCTCGGCGCCCGCGTCACCCTGGTGGACAGCCTCATCCCGCAATACGGCGGCAACCAGCAGAACATTGCCGACATCCGCAACGCGGTCACGGTCAACGTCTGCGACGTGCGGGACCGCTTCGCGCTCGAATACCTGCTGCGCGAGCAGAACTACCTGTTCAACCTCGCCGGGCAGACCAGCCATCTCGACTCGATGACCGACCCGCACGTCGATCTCGACATCAACGCCTCGGCGCAACTCTCCATCCTCGAGGCCTGCCGGCGGGTGAATCCGCGGGTGCGCGTCGTCTTCGCGAGCACGCGACAGCTATACGGCCGACCCGACTACTTACCGGTCGACGAGAAGCATCCTGTGCGCCCCGTCGACGTGAACGGTATCAACAAGTTCGCCGGCGAGGGCTATCACCTTCTCTACAGCAGCGTGTACGGCATTCCGTCCTCGGTGCTGCGCCTGACCAACACGTACGGGCCCGGGATGCGGGTGAAGGACGCGCGCCAAACCTTCCTCGGCATCTGGCTGCGCCAAGTGCTCGAGGGCCAGGCCATGAAGGTCTTCGGCGATGGCAAGCAGCTGCGCGATTTCAACTACGTCGACGATTGCGTGGACGCGCTGCTGCTGGCCGCTACCGCCGACGTCGCCATCGGCAAGGTCTACAACCTCGGCAGCGACGAAGTCGTGTCGCTGAAGGACCTGGCGGCGATGATCGCCGAGCTGCGGCCCGGCAGCCGCTACGAGATCGTGCCCTTCCCGCCGGAACGCAAGGCGATCGACATCGGCGACTATTACAGTGACTTCACGCTGATATGCCAGGAGCTGCAATGGCGCCCGCGCATCGATCTGCGCACCGGCCTCGCGCGCACCCTCGCGTACTTCGATCAGCACCGCCAGCACTACTGGGACACGGCCGCATCATGATCCTGATGAATCAATTCACCGCCGAGCCGGCCGAGCTGCGCGAGGCCATGACCGCCGCCGCGTCCCGGGTCTTCGCCTCGGGCTGGTACGTCCTCGGCCCAGAAGTGGAGTCCTTCGAGCAGCAATGGGCTACCGCCTGTGGCACGTCGCACTGCCGCGGCGTGGCCAACGGCATGGACGCAATCGAACTCGTGCTGCGTGCGCTGGGCATCGGGCCGGGCGACGAAGTGGTCACCACGCCGATGACCGCCTTCGCCACCGCCCTGGCGGTGATGCGCGCGGGCGCCACGCCGGTGTTTGCGGACATCGATCCGGACACAGGCCTGCTGTCGCAGGACAGCGTCCGGCGCTGCCTGTCGGCGCGCACCCGCGCCGTGGTGCTGGTGCACTTGTACGGGCAGGTCCGCGACATGGAGGAGTGGATCGCCCTCTGCCATGACGCGAAGATCGAGCTGGTCGAGGACTGCGCCCAGTCGCACCTGGCGCGCTGGAACGGTCGCGTGGGAGGCAGCTTCGGCGCGGCGGGTGCCTACAGCTTCTATCCCACCAAGAACCTGGGTGCGATCGGCGATGGCGGTGCCGTCGTCACCGCCTCGGCGGAACTCGCGCATCGCGTCGGTCAGCTGCGCAACTACGGGCAGAGCGAGCGCTACATGCATCCGCTCGCCGGGATGAACAGCCGGCTGGACGAGCTGCAGGCGGCGATCCTCTCGGAGCGACTGAATTGGCTGCCGCGGTTCACGGAGCGCCGCCGCGAGATCGCGCAGGAATACGAGCAGCGGCTGCGCAACCCGCGCGTCACGCCGCTTGCGGCACCCGCCCAAGCCGACGCCCACGTGCATCATCTCTTCGTGGTCCGCTGCGACGCGCGCAACTCGCTGCAGGCCCATCTGAAGGACCACGGCGTGCAATCGCTGATCCACTACCCCGTGCCGGTCCACGAGCAGGAACCCTGCCGCGGCTTTCGACACGATCCCCGGGGCTTGACGCATGCGGAGGCGCATGCGCGCCACTGTCTGTCGATTCCGTGCCACCCGCAGATGTCGGACAGAGACGTGGACCGGGTGATCGACGCCATCAACGGCTTCCAGGCGCCGTGCTGATGGAGCACTACGTCACCCTCTTCGACGGCTTGTTCCTGCCGCAGGGCCTGTCCCTGCACGCATCGCTCGAGCGTCATGCCGGGCCTTACACGCTGTGGATCCTGTGCGTCGACGACGACGCGCTGGCGGCGCTACGCGCGCTTCGGCTGCCGAACGTCCGGCTGCTGGCGCTGAGCGATGTCGAGACGGATGCTCTTCGCGGGGTAAAGGCGGGCCGCACCCGGGCCGAGTACTGCTGGACGCTGACGCCGTTCGCACCACGCTTCGTCTTCGATGCCGATCCGCAGGTGACCCGTGTCACCTACCTGGACGCCGACGTGTGGCTCACCGAGCCGCCTCGCCCCATCTTCGCTGAGCTGGAGCAATCGGGGAAATCGGTGCTAATCACCGAGCATGCCTATGCTCCGGAATACGATCAAACGCAGATCGCTGGCCGCTTCTGCGTCCAGTTCATGACCTTCCTTCGCGACGGCGGCGAGGCCGTGCGATCGTGGTGGGCCGACCGATGCATCGAGTGGTGCTTCGCGCGCCTGGAGGACGGCAAATTCGGCGACCAGATGTACCTGAACGACTGGCCCGAGCGCTTTCCAAACGACGTGCATGTCCTGCGCGAGCGCGCCTTCCTGCAAGCGCCGTGGAACGCGACGCGCTTTCCCGCCAGCGAGGCGAAAGTCTTCCACTTTCACGGCTTACGCCTGATGCGCGGTGGCCACGTGCTGCTGACACCGAACTACAGCATCCCGGCGCCGACCCTCGCAATGGTGTACCAACCCTATCTGGCAGACCTGAAGGACGCCGCGGCCCGGCTCGGTGCCATCGGGACGAGCGTACGGCCGCAGACCACCCTTTCGCACCGCTCCGTGCGCGTCAAGGGCATGCTGCAGGATGTCGCGCGCTCGCTGCTCGGACGCCGCATGACGCGCACGGCCAAGTTGTGACGCCGGAGACAGGTCCATGGAACGCGCCGAACACCTGACGACGCCCCGCATCGCCGTGGGTCCACGGGCCGACGGACGGCCCGTACCCAAAGTGTCCGTGCTGACAGTGGTGCGCAACGGCCAGGCGACACTCGCCCGCGCCATCGAATCGGTGGTGAGCCAGATCGACGAGCAAAGCGAGTACATCATCGTCGACGGCGCCTCGACGGATGGCACGATCGACATCATCCGAGCGCATGCGGATCGGCTGGCCTGCTGGATCAGCGAGCCAGATCGGGGCATCTACGATGCGATGAACAAGGCGTTGTCACTGGCACGCGGCGACTGGGTCATCTTCCTTGGCGCGGACGATGTCTTGAAGCCGGTGCTCGGCGCCGTGATGCGCGAGCTGAGTGATCCGCGAGCCGTGTACTACGGCAACGTCGAGATCGAAGCCACGAGCCGCATGTCCGGCGGACGCTTCAATCGCTACCGGCTCATGCAGGAAAACATCTGTCACCAGGCGATCTTCTACCCGCGCTCCGTGTACGAGGTCAAGCGCTACGACACTGACGTCGGGATGCTGGCCGACCACAAGTACAACATCGAGCTATGGGGCGGCGGGACACGCTTCGTGCACCTTCCCTACGTTGTCAGCCGCTTCAACGACGCCGGCGCGTCCAGCAGCGCCCAGGCCGCGTTCCACCCCATCAAGATGGCCACGATCCGCGCGAGCTTCGGGCCGTTCTCCTATGCCGTGAAGCTGGCGCGCAACTCGCTCGTGCGCGTGGTGAAGGGGCAACGTGGACCCGCTTGAGTACGTCCTCGGCGCCAGCGACGACTGGGGCCAATATGTGGCGCTGCTGGTCGTCGCGGGCGTGCTGCACTGGTTCGTCCTGCTGCGCCGGCGCACCTTCGGCTTCTTCGATCCGCTGTTCATCATCCTGCTCGGCGGCGCCTTCGGTTGGGCCATCGTGTGGTTCATGTTCCTGCGCGGTGACATCGCCGCCGTCTATGCCGCCTCGTTCACCGTCACCGAGCTCGCGTTCTGGGGCGGCCTGTATGCCGGCGGCCGGCGCAACCACGTCCCGCCGCCCCGCACAGCGTCCGACGAGCCGCCCGGCTTCGCCATCGCGGTCTTCCTTCCCGCGGCGGCCCTCCACGTCGGCGGGACCCTCGCCATCTGGGCGCTGGTGGGCATCCCACTGTTCCAGGTGTCGCGCCTCGGCGCCTTCGTGGGAAGCGGCGGCTTGGGTCTGCTGGAGCGGCTGGCGGACGCTGGCGGCACCATCTCACTGTTCACGGCCTTGTATCTCGCGATAGGCAACGCGCGCACGCGCCGGCGCTTCGGCTACTACCTGTTCTTTGCCTGGTACACGGTGGCGACTGCACTGTCGGGCTCCAAGTCCGCCCTGCTGGTGATCGGCCAGTGCGTCTTCGCGGTGGCCTTTCTCTACACCGGCCTCGGACGGCGCCAGGACGGATTTTGGGGCGGCAAGGTCGGCAAGGCCTTCATCGGTGTGGCGACCGCGTTCGCGGTCCTGGTGCTCGTCGTCCAGCAGGATGCCGACTTGTCGACGGCGTTCGCGGGCATGGCATTTCGCCTGGTGTCGTTCGGCGACATCTACATATACGCGTACGTGGACCGGACCATCGAGCTGCTGCGAGGCGACAACCCGCTGGTCGGGTTGTTCGGGGGTTTCCTCAGCACGTTTCGACTCTTCCCGGTGGAGGAGATCCACACGAACATCGGCTACCAGTTCACCTTGCTCACGTTTCCTGACCTCGACTACATCGCCGGCCCTAATCCGCGTCACTCGGTCTTCGGCTACCACTACTTCGGCGCGTTCGCCTTCGTGTACTCGTTCCTCCTGGGCTGGCTTACCTCGCGCGTGCAGCGCAGCCTGTACTTCCCCGGCACGCGCGACTTCCTGCGCACCCTCCTTGCCTACGCGGCGTACTCGGCCCTGGTCAGCGTCAGCGTCGATTTC
Source organism: uncultured Pseudomonadota bacterium (assembly GCA_946480245.1). Next base: position 2,658 of record CAMLIZ010000022.1, on the reverse strand, counting down.
GACTACTCGCTGTCGCGTCTGGCCAGCATGATCATCGGCTTCTGCCTCGTGCTGCCTCCTGCGCTGCTCCTATTTCCCAGGCAACGGTTGCCGCGCATGCCGCGGAGGCCGCTCGTCACCCCGTGATCCCATGAGTCCCTTGCCAACTCCCCGCTTTCCGATCGCCGTCGTGCTCGCCACCTACAACGGCGGACGCTTCCTTCGCGAACAGCTCGACTCGCTGTGGCAGCAGACCCGCCAAGATTTCGAGCTGCTCGTGCGCGACGACGGATCGACGGACGAAACGCTGCAGATCGTGCGCGCCGCGGCTGCCGAGCGACCCGGGCGAGTGCGCATCATCGAGGACCGCCTCGGCCGCCTCGGCCCCAAGGGCAGCTTCGCGGCCCTGCTTAGCTACACCGACGCGCGCTGGATAGCGTTCTGCGACCAGGACGACCGCTGGCTCGCACAGAAGCTGGAGCTCCAGGCTGCCACGCTCGACGCGCTGGAGAAAGAATCCGGCTCCGCAACGCCCCTGCTGTGCTGCAGCGATGCCGCGGTGACGGACGGGCAGTTGAGGGTCGTGGAGCCGTCATCCTACTTCGCGCGCCACAACATCAGCGTGCACGACGGCCGTGACCTGGCGCTGCCACGCCTGCTCTTTCGCAACTACGCCATCGGCGCCACGACGATGATCAACACGGCACTTGCCAAGCGCTGCCGGCCGTTGCCGCAGGAGGCGATCATGCATGACTGGTGGTGCGCGCTGGTGGCCTGCGTGAGCGGCCGCAGCGTCGTGCTGCCACAGCCGATGGTGCTCTATCGACAGCACGGCGAGAATGCAGTCGGCTCGCGGCGCCGCGACATGCCGCGCTCGGCAGCCGAGCTGCAGGAATACGTCCGCTGGGCGCAGGCCAGCAGTGCGCGCTGCGTACGCCAGGCACAGGCGCTGCACCGCGCCATCGAGGGCCAAGGTGGTCCTGCGAGCACTGCGACACGCGACATCCTGCAACGCTATGACGCGTTTAACGGCCAGTCCGGGCTGGGGCGCGCGCTGACCGTCCTCGCGACGCGCTCGTTCAAACCGGGCTTCGCGCTCAACGGGCTGCACCTGTATGCCTGCATGACGGCGCCGCTGTGATCCCGAGCACCTTGGACCAACTGACCTTGTCAATCGTCAGCCACGGCCACGGGCCCTTGCTGCGCCGCCTGCTCGGCGACATCGCGGCCTTGCCCGACGCTGCGGCGGCACGCGTCATCGTTACGTTGAACCTCGCCGACGAACCCTTCGACGCCACCGAATTCCCGACGCTGCAACTGCAGGTGGTACGCAACCGCGAGCCGCGCGGATTCGGCGCCAACCACAACGCGGCGTTCCGCCTGTGCGAGACGGCATGGTTCGCCGTGCTGAATCCCGACTTGCGGTTGCCGCACGATCCGTTCCCCGCCCTTTTCGACACCGCGGCCCGCACGCCGCGGATCGCTGCCGTGGCGCCACGAGTCCTGTCGAGCAGCGGCCTGCCGGAAGACGCCGTGCGCTCGAACCTGACCCTTGCGTCGCTCGTGGCGCGACGCGTGCTGGCGCGCCGCCGGCCGCTGCAGGTGGCCGATCCAGCGCAGCGAGGTCAGCGCTTCTACTGGCTCGCCGGCATGTTCCTGCTGCTGCGCGCCGAAAGCTACCGCACCGTGGGTGGCTTCGACGAGCGCTACTTCATGTACTGTGAGGACTACGACCTCTGTGCGCGCCTGTACATGGCCGGATATGCTCTCGCGGTGGCCCGCGGCGCGAGCATCGTCCACGACGCGCAGCGGGATAGCCATCGCTCCTTGCGTCACCTGCGCTGGCATCTCGCAAGCCTCCTTCGCGTGTGGCGATCACGCTCCTTCTGGCAGGTGACCCTGCGCAGCTAGTGTCGTGAGTTAGAAGTTCATTGAACTATTCGTCACCGCCCGAATCGGTCGTGTCCCGATCGTGCTGTGCGTCGACGAGAAGAGCCAGATCCAGGCGCTGGACCGCACGCAGCACGACGTGCCCCTACAGCAGAATGCGCAAGACGAGTCACGTGGTCACACGGGCAGCGAATACTCGACAACTACTTCTCCTAGCCACAACCGCACTGCCTCGTCTTGTTCGAGCCGGCTCCACTCCCGCACCGCCTCCGGCTCCAACCACCCCGGCGCCTCGTCCGCCCGCAACTGCGCAATCCGCAACCTTTCGAAAGGCGTAGACAAAGTCACCTCGGCATCGGCGAGCAGTTCCTCATACAGCTTCTCCCCCGGCCGCAGCCCAGTGATCTTGATTCCGATCTCCTCCTCACTGTGCCCCGATAGCCGGATCATCTGCCTGGCCAAGTCCAGGATCCGAACCGGTTCCCCCATGTCCAGCACATAAACCTGCCCGTCACCGCCGATCGCCGCCGCCTGCAGCACCAGCCGCGCCGCCTCCGGAATCGTCATGAAGTAGCGAATGATGTCGGGATGAGTGACAGTGACGGGCCCTCCCTTGGCGATCTGCTCCTTGAACTTTGGGATCACGCTGCCGCTCGAGCCCAGGACATTGCCGAAGCGCACGGCCATGAACTTCGTCCGCTCATGCTCCCTTGCCAGAGCGAAAAGCACCATCTCCGCCGCCCGCTTCGTCGCCCCCATCACATTCGTCGGATTCACCGCCTTGTCCGT
>CAMLIZ010000021.1 GCA_946480245.1 uncultured Pseudomonadota bacterium | reverse complement strand
TGGGACGTGATCCGCAAGTACAACAAGGACTACAAGCTGATCTTCGTGGGTGACGCCACGATGAGCCCCTACGAGATCCTGCAGCCCGGCGGCAGCGTCGAATACAACAACGAGGAGCCGGGCGCCGAGTGGCTGCAGCGGCTGACGCATGCGTTTCCCAAGTTCGCGTGGATCAATCCGGAGCCGCAAGGCGTGTGGCAGTACCGGCAGAGCATCGCGGTCGTTCAACAGTTGATGAACCAGCGCATGTTCCCGCTCACGCTGGCCGGCCTCGAGGGAGCGATGCGACTGCTCAGCAAATGAGCCTGCCGCCGCTTCGCGCGCTGCGCCTCGGCGCCGCCCTGGCGGCGTGGCTAGCTCTGGCCGGCTGCGGACTGTTGAAACCCGCGCAGCAGAGCCAATCCACCGAGGCCGCGGCCCCCGCTGGCGCGCCGCTGGTCGACCTGCAGGTGCATGCGCCCAAGCCGCTCGACAAACTGCTGGCCGACAACCTCGACCTGGCGCGCCTCACGCGCCTGGCCGGCGGCGAGTCCGTGAGCGACACCGAGATCGCGCGCCTGGTCGGCGCCACGCCGCAGCAAGCACGCGAGCTGCTGGAGACCGAAGGCTACTTCGAGCCGGTGATCGACGTGAAACGGGTGCCGGCCACCGACCCGCCGCGCGTGGACGTGAGCGTGCAACCGGGCCCGCGCACGCGGGTGGGCCGGGTGGATTTCGAGGTCGAGGGCGAACTCGAGCGGCGCGCATCTTCCGGTGACGAGGCCGCGCGCATCGCGCTGCAGAACCTGCGCTCGGCCTGGGCGCTCAAGGCAGGCCAGCCGTTTCGCAACGCGGCCTGGAGCGACGCCAAGAACAACGCGCTGGCGCAACTGCGCGCGGAAGGCTATGCCAGCGCCACCTGGAGCGGCACCGCCGCGCAGGTGGACGTGCCCACCGACAGCGTGCACATCTTCGTGGTGGCCGACAGCGGGCCGCTGTTCCTCGCCGGGCCGATGGAGATCCACGGCCTGGAGCGCCAGGCGGAGTCCGACGTGCGCAATCTGGCCGGGTTTCACGAAGGACAGCCCGTCACCGACAAGCTGCTGCTGGACTTTCAGGAGCGGTTGCAGACCTCGGGCCTGTTCGACAACGCCAGCGTGGTGCTGAATCCCGATCCCGCCCAGGCCAAGGCCGCCCGCATCGTGGTGCGGGTGCACGAGTTGAGCCTGCAGCAGGCCACCGTGGGTGTGGGCTACAGCACGCAGGCCGGACCACGCACGTCGCTGGAGCATTGGCATCGCCGGCCGTTCGGCTTTGGCGCCACGGCGCGCACCAAGCTCGAATGGGGCCGGGACCGCCAGGCACTGGAAGGCGACATCAGCACGCACGTGCGTGCCGATTTCTGGCGCAACTTCATCGGCTACTCGCTGGAGCGGCTGAAGACCACCTCGGACACCGTCACCTCCTCTCAACTGCGCATCGGTCGCGCGCAGGACACGCCGCACATCCAGCGCCAGTACTTCGGCCAGGCCACCAGCTCGATCCGCACCACAGCGGACACGCGCGAACAGGCCAGTGCCTTGTCGGTGCACTACCACTGGTCCTGGCAGGACCTGGACAGCGCCGTGCTGCCCACCGACGGCTTCGCGCTACGGCTCGAAAGCGGCGTCGGCCGCGCCCACGACCAGACCAACGCGGCGGGCGGCTTCGTGCGCCTGTACGGCCGTGCGGTGGGCTACAAGCCCTTCGGCGACCACTGGTTCGGCCAGGCGCGGCTCGAGCTCGGCTCGGTGCTCACGAGCAACCAGGTGGAGGTGCCCGACGCGCTGCGCTTTCGCGCGGGCGGCGACGAGTCGGTGCGTGGCTACAGCTACCGCTCGCTCGCACCTACCGCCGCCGACGGCTCGGTGGTGGGCGGCAACGCGCTGTTCACCACCAGCATCGAGGTGGGCCACCCGATCTCGGCCCGGCTGCCCAACGTGTGGTGGGCCACGTTCGTGGACGCCGGGCGCGCGGCCAACAGCTTCGGCAACCTGAAGCCGGCCATCGGCGTCGGCGGCGGCGTGCGCTGGCGCAGTCCGGTCGGGCCGCTGAAGGTGGATCTGGCCTGGGGCAACGAGACGCAGAAGGTGCGCCTGCACTTCAGCGTGGGCATCGCGTTCTGATACGACCGCAGCGATGAGCACCTCCGCCGCCCCCCCCACGTCGGCCGCGACGCACAAGCGCCGTTGGCCCTGGCTGCTGGGCGCGCTGCTCGGCGTGCTGGTGCTGCTCGGCGTGCTGCTGTGGGTGGCTGGCTCGCGTGCACTGCATTCCGAGCGCGGAGCGGCCTGGCTGCTGGGTCAGGTGCCGGGCCTGCAGGTCAGCGGGCCACAAGGCGCGCTGGGCGGCGGGCCCTTCGCGGCCGCCCGCATGGAATACCGCGCGGCGGGCGGCCTGCACATCGTGGCCGATGGCGTGTCGTGGCGCGACCTGCAGTGGCGCTGGCGGCCCTATGCCGGCGCCTGGGCGCGGGTGCAGATCGACGGCCTGCGCGTGCAGCGCTTAGAGGTGCACACGGCGCCGGGCAAAGGCGCCAGGGCACAGACGCCGCAGGCGATGTCGCTGCCGCTCGAGCTGGTGCTGCCCGACGCGCAAGTGCAGACCCTCGCCGTCAACGGCCTTGCGCCGCTGCAGGCACTGCACGTCAGCCTGCACCTGGGTGACGATCAAGGCCGGCGGCACCGCGTGCAGCAGCTCGCCTTCGCATGGGACCGCCTGCAGCTGCACGCCAGCGGCGAACTCGGCGCGCGTGCGCCGATGAACCTGGCGGCGCAGGCGCAAGTGCAATCCGCGCCGCAGGCGGGCGCCACCGGGCCGCTGGGCACCGCCTGGTCCGCGCAAGTCGACGCCGGTGGCACCCTGCAACGCCTGGTGCTCGACGCGCAGTTGCACGCCGCGTCCCATCCGCCTGATGCGCCGAATGCGGCGCCGCTGGCCGCGCATGCCGTGCTCACGCCCTTTGCCGCCTGGCCGCTGGCCGAGCTGAATGCCCGGCTCGCCGACCTGAACCTGGCCGCGCTGGCCAGCAGCGCACCGGCCACCCGGCTGAATGGTCAGGCTGTGCTGCACAGCACCGGCGCCGACCAGCCCGCGCAGGTGGACCTGCAACTGAGCAACGCCCTGCCCGGGCGCTGGGACGAAGGCCAGCTGCCGCTGCGCCGGCTCACGCTTGCGCTGCGCGGCCGCCCGGACAACCCTCGCAAGCTGGAGCTGCCGGCATTCGACCTGCAACTCGGCACAGCGCGAGCCGCCGCCGGCCACCTGAGCGGCAGCGGCCGCTGGCAGGGTGACACGCTGAGCCTGCAGACAGAGGTGGACACGCTGCAACCCGCCACGCTCGATCAACGGCTGGCTGCGATGCAACTGGCCGGCCCGCTGAACCTCACGTTGCGCCATGGGCCCGCGCCCGGGTGGCAGGCGGGGCTCGACGCGCGTCTGGAAGGCCGCCTGCAAGGCGTGACCAACGCACCGCCGGTGCACCTGCAACTGAAGGCCGCCCTCGACTCCGGTGCGCAAGGCTTGCACCTCGCGCTGAACCAGCTCGAAGCGCGCGCCGGTGCGGCACGCGCCAACGCCCAGGCCGAGGTCGTGCAACGCAGCGATGGCGGCTGGCAACTGAGCAGCGAGGGCCAGCTGGCCCAGTTCGACCCGCTGCCCTGGTGGCCCGGCGCCGCCGGTTCCGCCTGGAGCGCCGGTGGCCATCGGTTGAACGCGCACTGGCAGCTGGCGTTCACGCTGCCCGCAGACACCAACCCGGCCGCCCCGCTGCTCGACCGGCTGCCCGCGCTGCAAGGCGACGGCAGGCTCGAACTGGCCGACAGCCGGTTGGCCCACGTGCCGGTGAGCGGCCAGGCCAGCGTGCATGCTGGCGGCAGCAGCCCGATCGGGTGGAAGGTGCAGCTGCAGGTCGCGAGCAACCGCCTGCAAGGCGACGGCCAGCGCGCGCTGCAGGGCAATGGCGGCAGTGACCGCTGGCAACTGGAGCTGCAGGCCGGGGCCCTGCCTCAGCTGGCGCCGCTGCTGCGGCTGGTGCCCGCGCTTGCCGTCTGGGCGCCGAGCAGCGGCAGCGCGGAGCTGCAGGCGCAAGGCCAGGGCCGCTGGCCCGCGCTGCGCACGCACGGGCGCTTGCGCGTCGCCGGGCTGCAGGCGCCGGCGCTGTCGCTCGCGCAAGCGCAGGCCCAATGGCAGCTGGGCGACGATGGCCTGGATGCCCCGCTGCAGCTGCGCCTGCAGGCCGATCAGCTGGTGCAAGGCCCTGCCCGCGTCGAGCACCTGCTGGCCGACCTGGGCGGTTCGCTGCGCCAGCACCACTTGCTGCTGCAGGCCGACACGGCGGGGCGCCCGCCGGCCTGGGCCGAGGCCGTGGCCAATACACCCGCGGGCACCGGCACGCAGTTGCGACTGGCTTTGGACGGCCGCTGGCAGCCGCAGCGCGACGGCGGGCGCTGGCAGGCGCAGGTGCAGCAGCTGCGCGCGACGCCCACCGGGCCGGGCGCCGGGCGGCCGTGGGTAGCGGCCGACAACCTGCAGCTCGATGTCGGCTTCGGTCCGGGCCTGGCGCTGCTCGACGCGCAGGTGGCACCCAATCAGCTGCAGGCGCTGGGCGCCGTGCTGCGCTGGCAAGTGCTGCGTTGGCAGGCCGCGCGCCCGGGCACCGCGCCGCACATCGAGGCGCAGGCCCAGTTGCAACCGCTCGCACTGGCGCCGCTGCTCGCGCGCCTGCAGCCTGATTTCGGCTGGGGTGGCGACCTGCGCATCGGCGGCCAGGTGAACGTGAGCAGCGCCAACGGCTTCGACGCCGACGTGGTACTGGAGCGCAGCAGCGGCGACCTCAGCGTGACCGACGAGGGCGGCACACAGACGCTGGGCCTCACCGACCTGCGCGTCGGCCTCGCCGCGCATGGCGGCATCTGGCACTTCACTGAGGCCGCGGCCGGCCGCACGGTGGGCGTGCTGGCCGGCGCGCAGAGCTTCCGCTTGCCGGCCGACGCCGTGTGGCCGCGCGCCGACACGCCCATGGAAGGCGTGGTCGAGCTGCGAGTGGACAACCTGGGCGTCTGGGGCCCTTGGACGCCGCCTGGCTGGCGCCTGACCGGCCAGCTGCACACCACCGCCACGCTCGGCGGGCGCTTCGGCGCGCCCGAATACACCGGCCGGCTCGAGGCCCACGACCTGGGCGCGCGCAACCTGCTGCAGGGCGTGAACCTGACCCAAGGGGAGGTGCAGGTGGCGCTGAACGGCCCGGTGGCGCAGATCGAGCGCTTCACGTTCAAGGGCGGCGACGGCAGCGCGCAGGTGACCGGGGGCGCCAGCTTCGGCGCCGCGCCGCGCGCCCAACTGGCGCTGCAGGCCACACACTTCCAGCTCCTCGGCCGGGTTGACCGACGCATCGTCGTCAGCGGCCAGGCGCAGATGGACTTTCAGCCCGACGTGGTGCACGCAAACGGCCGCTTCGTGGTGGACCAGGGCCTGATCGACTTCAGCCGCGCCAACGCACCCACGCTCGACGACGACGTGGTGGTGGCGCGCAAGACCGGCACTCGTGCCACCGTGGACAGCCAGCAGGCCAACGCAGTGCCCAAGGCACCCCGCAAGCTCGATGCCGACCTGCGCGTGGACCTCGGCCAGGACCTGCGCATCCGCGGCCACGGTATCGACACCGCATTGGCCGGTGAACTGCACATCACCACCCCGAACAGCCGCCTCGCGGTGGACGGCAGCGTCAACGCGGTGGGCGGCACCTACAACGCCTATGGCCAAAAGCTGGACATCGAGCGCGGTCGGATCACCTTCATCGGCCCGGTGGAGAACCCGCGGCTGGACATCCTCGCGCTGCGCCCCAACCTCGACGTGCGCGTGGGCGTGTCGGTCGGCGGCACCGCGCTGCAGCCGCGCGTGCGGCTGTACGCGGACCCGGAGATGTCCGACACCGACAAGCTCTCATGGCTGGTGCTGGGCCGAGCGCCCGAAGGCCTGGGCCGCAACGACACGGCACTGCTGCAACGCGCCGCGATGATGCTGCTGGCCGGCGACGAAGGCGGTGAATCGCCCACCGACAAGATCATGCGCTCGCTCGGCCTCGACGCGTTCTCGCTGCGCCAGGAAAACGAAGGCGACGTGCGCAGTACCGTGGTGGCGCTGGGCAAGCAGATCTCGCAGCGCGTTTACGTGGGCTATGAGCGCGGGCTGAACAGCACCACCGGCTCCTGGCAACTGATCTACCGCATCGCGCAACGCCTGACGGTGCGGGCGCAGACCGGCAGCGACAACGCGCTGGACCTGATCCGCACCTGGCGCTGGAACTGATGCGCGATGGCGCCCGTGACACAATCGCGCGCGCCGCTCGCCGTAGTTCAATGGATAGAACGGGCGCCTCCTAAGCGCCAGATACAGGTTCGATTCCTGTCGGCGGGACCACCGGCTACTCGGTCACCTGCACGCCCTTCCAGAAGGCCACCCGGCCCTTGATCTGCGCCGCCGCTTCCTTGGGCTCGGGGTAGTACCACACCGCATCCGGATTGGCGTCGCCGTCGACCAGCAGGTTGTAGTAATGGGCCGTACCTTTCCACGAGCAGGTGGTGCGCGTGTTGCTGGGCATCAGGTACTCGCGCTTGACCGTGTGCGCGGGAAAGTAGTGGTTTCCCTCCACGACCACGGTGTCGTCGCTCTCGGCGATCACTTCGCCGTTCCAGATGGCTTTCATTCGGTCCTCCTGTTTCGAGAAAAACACGGCAGATCGAGGATATTCCCCTTGAAATTGCGCGTGACTGCATGCAACTTTCCGGCCATGCCTGCGCTCCAAGCGCGAACCGGGGTCTTATACTGCCTCGGCGGTTTACCCCTCTCCTCATATCCGAGAAAGACGCAGTAAATGGGTGCCAAGTTGAAAGTGGCCGGTCTGGTCGCCCTGGGGGCGGTGGCAGGCGCGTTGACCACCATCCAGTTCCAGGCCTTTGCCCGCACCAGTACGCTGGCGCCGCTGCCGCTGGAGGAGCTTCAGCAGCTGGCTGCGGTATTCGGCATCGTCAAGGCCGAGTACGTGGAGCCGGTGGACGAGAAGAAGCTGATCGGCGATGCGATCTCCGGCATGGTGGCCGGCCTCGATCCGCACTCGCAGTACTTCGACAAGAAGAGCTTCAAGGAATTCCGCGAGAACACCACGGGCCGGTTCGTCGGCGTGGGCATCGAGATCGGCATGGAAGACGGCCTGGTCAAGGTGGTGTCCCCGATCGAAGGCTCGCCCGCCTTCCGCGCCGGCATCAAGGCCGGTGACCTGATCACCAAGATCGACGACACGGCGGTCAAGGGCCTCACGATGGATCAGGCCGTCAAGCGCATGCGCGGCGAGCCCAACACCAAGGTGACGCTCACGCTGTTCCGCAAGAGCGAGAGCCGCAGCTTCCCGGTGACCATCACGCGCGAAGAGATCAAGGTGCAGAGCGTGAAGGCCAAGGTGGTGGAGCCTGGCTACGCCTGGCTGCGCATCACGCAGTTCCAGGACCGCACCGTCGATGATTTCGTGCGCAAGCTCGACGACATCTACAAGCAGGAGCCGCACCTGAAGGGCCTCGTGCTCGACCTGCGCAACGATCCGGGCGGCTTGCTCGAAGGTGCTGTTGCGGTGTCGGCGGCGTTCCTGCCGGCCGACTCGGTGGTGGTCACCACCAACGGTCAGTTGCCGGAGTCGAAGCAGAGCTTCAAGGCCACGCCCGACAACTACTCGCATCGCGGCGGTGACCCGCTGAAGAAGCTGCCCGAGGCCGTGAAGCACGTGCCGATGGTGGTGCTGGTGAACGAAGGCTCGGCCTCGGCCAGCGAGATCGTGGCCGGTGCGCTGCAGGACCACCACCGCGCCGTGCTGATGGGCGCGCAGACCTTCGGCAAGGGCTCGGTGCAGACCGTGCGCCCGCTCACCGGCGACACGGCGGTCAAGATCACCACCGCGCGCTACTACACGCCCAGCGGCCGCTCGATCCAGGCCAAGGGCATCGTGCCGGACGTTTGGCTGGACGAAACCGCAGAGGGCAATGTATTTGCCGCGCTGCGGGTTCGCGAGGCCGACCTCGACAAGCACCTGATCAACGGCGACGAAAAGAAGATCGACGAAGCCCGCGAGAAGGCGCGCGAAGAAGCGCGCAAGAAGCTCGAGGACGAGTTTGCCAAGACCAAGGAAGCGCCGAAGCCCCTGCCCGAATTCGGCAGCAACGCCGACTTCCAGCTCGCCCAGGCGATCAACCGGCTGAAGGGCCGCCCGGTGCTCGTGAGCAAGACCATGACCGAGCGCAAGGCCGAGGCCGACACCACCAACTGAGGCCCGCGCCCCGCGCACTGAACGAAGCCCGCCCTGCGCGGGCTTTCTCTTGTGCGGACGTTATCCTCGCGCCCATGAACGACACCCAGCTGCTGCGCTACTCGCGCCACATCCTGCTCGACGAGATCGGCATCGAAGGGCAGCAGCGCCTGCTGGACGCGCATGCGCTGATCGTCGGCGCCGGCGGGCTGGGATCGCCGGCGGCGCTGTACCTCGGCAGTGCCGGCGTCGGCCGGCTGACGCTGGTGGACCACGACAGCGTCGACCTCACGAACCTGCAGCGCCAGATCGCGCACGATGTGTCGCGCATCGGCCAGCCCAAGGCGGCGTCGGCGGCATGGCGGGTGGCGGCCATCAATCCGGACGTGCGGCTGCGCCCGCTCGTGCAGCGCGCCGACGCGGCGCTGCTCGACACGCTGGTGAAGGAGGCCGACGTGGTGCTCGACTGCAGCGACAACTTCGCCACGCGCCACGCTGTCAATGCCGCGTGCGTCGCGCATCGCAAGCCGCTGGTGGCCGGCGCGGCGATCCGCTTCGACGGGCAGATGTCGGTGTACGACGTGCGCCAGCCGCAAGGCCCGTGCTACGCCTGCGTGTTCCCGCCGGATGCCGGCTACGAGGACGTGGCCTGCGCCACCATGGGCGTGTTTGCGCCGCTGGTCGGGCTGATCGGCAGCATGCAGGCCGCCGAAGCACTGAAGCTGCTCGCCGGCGTAGGCACCTCGCTCGCCGGACGGCTGCAGATGCTGGATGCACGCACGATGGAATGGAGCGAGATCCGGGTGCAGCGCGATCCTGGCTGCGCGGTGTGCGCCGCGCTCAGGCGCTGACGATCCAGCCCTCCAGCGGGTCGAAGGTCGCCGGCAAGCCGAAGTTCGGCTGCGCGGCCGCCCACCCCGCCTGCATCAGGCACAGCACCGCATCGAGCTTGTCGGCACTGGCATCGTCGACTAGTGCCTCGCGCTGCGCATGCGTGAGCTTCAAGCGCAGGCCCAGGCGGGTGCGGCCCTGCTCCAGCGCGTCCACCAGGTCCTTGCGCGCGATCAGGCGCTCGGGCGTCTGCCGGGCGGCTTCGTCGCTCTTGTACGAGCGCCGGCCGACAAGTTCGCGCGCCAGCAGGCCGGGATAGCCTTCGAGCGCCACCTTGCGCGTGTCACCCCCCTGGCCCCCCTGGCCCACCGCCGGTAGCGACACCTTGGCCGCACGCAGCAGCGGCACGCCGGCATGCAGCATGTAGGCCACCGGCGGGTTTACCCACTTCATCGACGGCGACGAGCCGGCCGGCGCGTCGCAGGCGCGGTGCGCAAACTTGGCGCCCGCCGGCCGCTGCGAACAGAACGCGGCAAAGGTGCTGCGGATCTGCTCGCGGGTCAGCGCGGCATAGTGTTCGATCAATCGCGGCCAGTCGGTGGGCCAGCCCAGTTGCTCGACCAGTTCTCGCGGCAGGCCGAACGGAAAGTCGAACGCGCCCAGCCACTCGCCCGGTGCGGCGAGCCAATGCGCGAATTCATCGAGGCTGGCGAACGCGTCGATGCGCAGCAGGCGCAGCACGGCACCATGGCGCTCGCCGTGGGCCACGGTGATCGGCTTGCGGCGGGTGGGCCGGCTGCTGAAATCCACGCCGACGAGCGGCGGTGTTGGCAAGGTCATGCGCGGCATTGTCGGCGCGCACAATCGACGCCCGGTGGGCGGTACGGGGTTTGCCGCGGCAGCCCCATCAACAGGAGCTTGGCGAATGAACCCGATCCTCGTGGAATTGCAGCGCGGCGACATGGTGGAGTCGGCGCATGCAGGCGCCTTTGCGGTGCTGGACGCCGATGGCGGCACGGTGCTGTCGGTGGGCGACATCGACCGCCCGGTGTATGCGCGCTCGGCGGTCAAGATGCTGCAGGCCCTGCCGATGGTGGAAAGCGGCGCGCCCGAGCGCCTGGGCCTCACCGACACCGAGCTGGCGCTGTGCTGCGCGTCGCACAACGGCGAGCCCGAGCACGTGCGCACCGCGGCCTCGATGCTGGCCAAGGCCGGCGTCGACCGCAGCGTGCTGGAATGCGGCGCGCACTGGCCGTATCACGACGAGACCGTGCGCCAGATGGCCGCGGCAGGGCAGACGCCCACGGCCTTGCACAACAACTGCTCCGGCAAGCACTCGGGCTTCGTCTGCCTGGCCTGCGTGATGGCGGGCGACGCCGACCTGCGCGGCTTCCTGCGTGGTTACGTGAAGCCCGAGCACCCGGTGATGCGCGAGGTGACGGCCGCACTCGAGAGCACCACCGGCACCACGCTAGCCAACGGCGCGGCACCGCGCGGCACCGACGGCTGCTCGATTCCCACCTATGGCATCGCGTTGCGCGCGTTGGCGCTGGCCTTCGCGCGCTGGGGCACCGGCGTGGGCCTGCGCGAGGGCCAGGCACAGGCCGCCGCGCGCCTGCGCAAGGCGGTGGCCGCGGCACCGTTCATGGTGGGCGGCACGGCGCGCTTCGACACCGAGGTGATGGAGCGCCTGCGCGAGCGCGTGTACTGCAAGGTGGGCGCCGAGGGCGTGTACTGTGCGGCACTGCCGCAACGCGGCCTCGGTGTGGCGATCAAGATGGACGATGGCAACACCGCGCGTGCGTGCGAAGTGGTGATGGCCTCGCTGATCGAGGCGCTGGCGCCGCTGGACAGCGACGACCAGGCCTTCATGCACGGCAAGAGCACGGTGACCCTGCGCAACTGGAACGGCATCGACGTGGGCACGCTGCGCCCCAGCCCGGCCTTGGGGCAGGCGCTGGCGCCGCTGGCTCGCTGATGCGCGCGCGGCGCCTTCAGGCAGGAAACCACAGCGCCGGCCTGTCCACGCCACGCAGCACGCGCGCCAGCGAGCCGTCGAGCACCAGCGCCGTGGCGCGCTCGATCTCGGGTGCCAGGTAGCAGTCCTGCATCATCGGCGCGCAGTGTGCGCGCAGCAGCGCGTGCGCCTGCTCCAGCGGCGCCGAGCTTTGCAGCGGCCGCAGGAACTCGATGCCCTGCGCCGCGGCCAGCAGCTCGATGCCGAGGATGTGCGCGGTGTTGCGGATCATCGGCTGCAGCCGGCGCGCAGCGAAGGTGGCCATGCTCACGTGGTCTTCCTGGTTGGCAGACGTGGGCAGGCTGTCCACGCTGGCCGGGTGCGCCAGGCTCTTGTTCTCCGACGCCAGCGACGCTGCGGTGACGTGCGCGATCATGAAGCCGGAGTTCAGCCCCGGCTCCGCGGCCAGGAACGGTGGCAGGCGCGACACGCCGCTGTCGATCAGCATCGCGATGCGCCGCTCGGCGATCGCGCCCACCTCGGCAATGGCCACCGCCATCGCGTCGGCAGCCATCGCCACCGGCTCCGCGTGGAAGTTGCCGCCGGACACGAGCTGGCCTTCGGCGCCGTCGGCACCGGCAAACACAAGCGGGTTGTCGGTGACCGCATTGGCCTCGATCAGCAGCACCTTGGCGGCATGGCGCAGGTTGTCCAGACAAGCGCCCACCACCTGCGGCTGGCAGCGCAGGCTGTACGGGTCCTGCACGCGGTCGTCGCCATCCAGGTGCGAGCGCCGGATGGCGCTGCCGGCCAGCAGCGCGCGGTAGATCTGCGCCACGTCGATCTGGCCGGGCTGACCGCGCAGCGCGTGGATGCGCGGGTCGAACGGGCCATCGCTGCCGCGCGCCGCGTCCACCGTGAGCGCGCCCACCACCAGCGCCGCCTCCAGCACCGGCTCGAAGCGGAAGAACGCGTGCAGCGCGAGCGCGGCGGAGGTTTGCGTGCCGTTGATCAGCGCCAGCCCTTCCTTGGCCGCCAGCTTCAGCGGCGCGATGCCGGCCTGCTGCAGCAGCGGCAGCGCCGGCCGGCGCTGGCCTTCGACCCACATCTCGCCCTCGCCGAGCAGCGCCAGCGTCATGTGGGCCAGCGGCGCCAGATCGCCCGAGGCGCCCACGGAACCCTGGCTCGGCACGTAGGGCACGAGGCCGGCGTTGTGCACCGCGAGCAAGGTGTCCACCACCTGCTGCCGCACGCCGGAATGACCGCGCGCCAGGCTGGCCGCCTTGAGCGCCAGCATCAGGCGCACCACGGCCGGCTCCAGCGGCTCGCCCACACCCACGCTGTGCGAGCGGATCAGGTTGAGCTGCAGCAGGTCGAGGTCGCTCTCGCTGATGCGCTGGTTGGCCAGCTTGCCGAAGCCGGTGTTGACGCCGTACACCGGCTCGGCGCCGTGCGCGGCCCGCTGCACCACGGCGGCGCTGCGCGCAATCGCCTCGCGCGCCGAGGCGGCGAGCGTGAGCGTCAGCGGCTCGGCATGGATGGCCTGCAATTGCTCCAGGCCCACGCGGCCCGGTTGGAGTTCGAGCACGGCACTCAAGATTGCTGCTCCAGCATCGGCAACTTCAGGCCTTGCTCACGCGCACACGTGATCGCCTCGTCGTAGCCTGCATCGGCATGCCGCATCACGCCACTGGCCGGGTCGTTCCACAGCACGCGCTCGATGCGCCGCGCCGCGGCGTCGGTGCCGTCGCACACGATGACCACGCCCGCATGCTGCGAATAGCCCATGCCGACGCCGCCGCCGTGGTGCAGCGACACCCAGGTGGCGCCGCCCGCGGTGTTGACCAGCGCGTTCAGCAGCGGCCAGTCGGAGACGGCATCGGAGCCGTCCTTCATGGCTTCGGTCTCGCGGTTGGGCGAGGCCACCGAGCCGCTGTCGAGATGGTCGCGGCCGATCACGATCGGCGCCTTCAGCTCGCCACGCTTCACCATCTCGTTGAAGGCCAGGCCGGCACGATGGCGCTCGCCCAGGCCGATCCAGCAGATGCGCGCCGGCAGGCCCTGGAACGCGATGCGCTCGCCCGCCATGTCGAGCCAGCGATGCAGCGGCGCGTCGTGCGGGAACAGCTCCTTCATCTTGCGATCGGTCTTGAGGATGTCCTGCGGGTCGCCCGACAGCGCCACCCAGCGGAATGGCCCCTTGCCGCGGCAGAACAACGGGCGGATGCAGGCCGGCACGAAGCCGGGGTAGTCGAACGCCTGGGCCACGCCGTTGTCCAGCGCCACCTGGCGCAGGTTGTTGCCGTAGTCGATCACCGGTACGCCCAGCGCGTGGAACTGCAGCATCGCGCGCACGTGCGCTGCACACGAGCGGCCCGCCTCGGCCTTGAGCGCATCGTGCTGCGATGGATCCTGCTGCGCGGCCTGCCAGCGCTCGACGCTCCAGCCCAGCGGCAGGTAACCGTGCACGAGGTCGTGCGCCGAGGTCTGGTCGGTGACGAGCTGCGGCCTCGGGCCGCCCTGCGCCGCCCGGCGCGCCAGGGCAGGCACCAGCTCGGCGGCGTTGCCCAGCAGCGCGATCGACTTCGCTTCGCCGCGGGCGGTGTAGTGCGCAATGCGGGCCAGCGCATCGTCGAGGTCGCGCGCCTGCTCGTCGACGTAGCGGGTGCGCAGGCGGAAGTCGATGCGGCTTTGCTGGCACTCGATGGTCAGCGAGCAGGCACCGGCCAGCGTGGCCGCCAGCGGCTGCGCCCCGCCCATGCCGCCCAGGCCGGCGGTGAGGATCCACTTGCCGCTCCAGCTGTTGGCGTAGTGCTGGCGCGCCACCTCCACGAAGGTCTCGAAGGTGCCTTGCACGATGCCCTGGCTGCCGATGTAGATCCACGAGCCGGCGGTCATCTGGCCGTACATCATCAGGCCTTTGCGGTCGAGCTCGTTGAAGTGCTCCCACGTGGCCCACTTGGGCACGAGGTTGGAGTTGGCGATCAGCACGCGCGGTGCGTCCGCATGCGTGCGGAACACGCCCACCGGCTTGCCCGACTGGATCAGCAGCGACTCGTCCTCGTCCAGCTCGCGCAGCGCCTTCAGGATGGCGTCGAAGCAGTCCCAGTTGCGGGCGGCCTTGCCGATGCCGCCGTAGACCACGAGGGCGTCGGGGTTCTCGGCCACCTCGGGATCGAGGTTGTTCTGGACCATTCGGTACGCGGCCTCGATGAGCCAGTTTTTGCAGTGCAGCGCAGGCCCGCGCGGGGCGCGCACGGCACGGGGGCCGGCGTGTGTCATGGGGCAATCCTCGTAGCGGCAGGGAGGGTGAACTCTACTTGTCTATACAAGCTCGTGCAAGTAGCATCCGCGTCCATGCCGTCTCACGTCCGCGCATCCCTCCAGACCCTCGCCTCTTTTCGCAATGCAACAAAGCGGCCCGCGGCCGCGCCCTATGCGCAGGTCAAGCAGTACCTGAAGGAAGCGCTGTCGCAGGGCCGCTGGCCCCCGGGTGCGCTGATGCCGTCGGAGGCCGATCTGGTGGCGCAGTTCAGCGTCAGCCGCATGACCGTGAACCGCGCGCTGCGCGAGTTGCAGACCGAAGGGCTCGTCGAGCGCGTGCAGGGGGTGGGCACCTTCGCGGCCCAGCTCAATCGCGTGTCCTCGCGGCTGACCATCCGTGACCTGCACGAGGAGATCGAGTCGCGCGGCCACACGCACGAGGCGCGCGTGCACATCAAGCGCCGCGAACGCGCCCCTGCCGCGCTGGCCCAACGCCTCGGCCTGAAGACCGGCGCCGATGTGTTCCACACGCTGATCGTGCATCTCGAGAACGCCGTGCCCCTGTGCTGCGAGGACCGCTACGTGAACCCGACCTGCGCGCCCGATTACCTGGCGCAGGATTTCACCCTCATCACGCCCACGCACTACCTGCTGCAGGTGGCGCCGCTGTGGGAGGCCCAGTACTCGATCGAGGCCAGCCTGCCTACCGAGCAGGAGGCACGGCTGTTGGGCATCGGGCGGCGCGAGCCCTGCCTGGTGCTGGTGCGTCGCACCGTGGCGCAGGAGGTGCCCATCACGTTGGCACGCCTGGTGCACCCAGGCTCGCGCTACCAGATCGAGGGTAGCTTCAAGCCATGAAGTTGACGGTGGTGCGCGCGGACGATGTCGTGCCGCGGCTGTGGAAGAACGGTGGCGGCACCGCGCGTGACCTGCTCTTGTGGCCCAGCGCCAGCGACCCGCAGCTCACGGTGAGCGTGGCGGGCATCGAGCGGGACGGGCCGTTCTCCGCCTACCCCGACATCGAGCGCTGGTTCGCGGTGATCGACGGCGCCGGCGTGGAACTGCTGTGGCCGCAGGCCGTGCGGCGCCTGCATGCCGGGCGTTCGGTGCTGCATTTCGACGGCGCCCACGCGCCCGACTGCCGGCTGATGCGCGGGCCGTTGCAGGCGCTCAACGTGCTGCTCAAGCGCGGCAGCGCACGCATCGGCGTGCGTGCGGCCGCGCCGCTCAGCACGCCACCCACCGGCTTTGCCCACTTCGCGCTGTTCTGCCGCGAGCCCGCGCGCCTGCAACCACCTGCCGGCCGGCCCATCGAGCTGCCCGCATGCAGCCTCGCCTGGGGCGAGCGCCGCCATGCGGTGCTGGAGCTGCTGGCGCCCGACGCAAGCGCGTGGTGGATCGGCTTCGGCGCACTGGAGCCGGCGCGGTGAGCGGCAGCACCCTGTGGCGCGGCGGCCGGCTGTTCACACTGGCAGGCGACAGCGGCTGGGGCCGCATCGACGATGGTGCGCTGCTGGTGGGCGATGGCCTGCTGCAGTGGGTGGGCCCACTCGCCGCGCTGCCGCCGGCCTGGCATGCAGGCATCACCGAGGAGCACGACCTCGGCGGCGCCTGCGTCACGCCGGGGCTGGTCGATTGCCACACGCATCTGGTCTACGGCGGCGAGCGCGCGGCCGAGTTCGAGCAGCGCCTGCAAGGCGCGAGCTACGAGGCCATCGCGCGTGCCGGCGGCGGCATCCGCGCCACGGTCAGCGCCACGCGCGCGGCCAGCGACGCGCAGCTGTTCGACGCTGCGCTGCAGCGCGCGAAGGCGATGATGGCCGAGGGCACCAGCACGCTCGAGGTCAAGTCCGGCTACGGCCTGAGCGCGGAGCATGAAGCGCGCTGTCTGCGCGTGGCGCGCCGGCTCGGCCTGGCACTGCCGCTCACCGTACGCACCACCTCTCTCGCCGCGCACGCCCTGGCGCCCGAGTTCGAAGGCCGGCCCGACGACTACATCGACGCACTGTGCAGCTGGCTGCCGGCGCTGCAGGCCGAAGGCCTGGTCGATGCGGTGGACGCGTTCTGCGACCGCATCGGCTTCACACCCGCACAAACGCGGCGCGTGTTCCAGGCCGCGCAGCGCCTGCAGCTGCCGGTGAAGCTGCATGCGGAGCAGCTGAGCAACCAGCAGGGCGCGGCGCTCGCCGCCGAACACGGCGCGTTGTCGTGCGACCACCTCGAGCACGTGGACGAAGCCGGCGTGCGGGCGATGGCCGCGGCCGGCACGGTCGCGGTGTTGCTGCCCGGTGCCTACTACTTCCTGCGCGACAGCACGCCCCCTCCGGTGCAGCTGCTGCGCACGCACCGCGTGCCGATGGCCGTGGCCACCGACCACAACCCGGGCAGCTCGCCGGCGCTGTCGCTGCCGCTGATGCTGCACATGGCCTGCACGCTGTTCCGCCTAACGCCCGAAGAGGCGCTGCGCGGTGCCACCGTGCACGGCGCACGCGCGCTCGGCCTGCATGACCGCGGCCAGTTGGCCGCGGGCCAGCGCGCCGACTTCGCGCTGTGGGATCTGGAACATCCGCGCGAGCTGGCCTATTGGTTCGGGCGCAGGGCTTGCCGTGCGCTGGTATGCGGCGGCGTGCCGGTACCCGGAGACCATTGATGAACGACGACCTCTACGTGCTCCACCGCGGCAATGCGCCGCTGCTGCTGAGCCTGCCGCACGTGGGACATCGCATCCCGGACGAGCTGCACGAGCAGTACGTGCCGCGTGCGCTGGCCAGCGAGGACACCGACTGGCACCTCGACCGCCTGTACAACTTCGTGCCCGACCTCGGCGCCAGCGTGATCCGGCCGCGGCTGTCGCGCTACGTGATCGACCTGAACCGCCCGCCCGACGACACGCCGATGTATCCCGGCGCAGCCAACACCG
The DNA here is from genome assembly GCA_946480245.1 of uncultured Pseudomonadota bacterium. The sequence goes on along the minus strand of CAMLIZ010000021.1, from coordinate 25,728 downwards.
AGCTCTGCCCCACGCGCTTCTTCACCGGCGACCCGCTATACCGCGAGGGCCGCGCACCGGACGCGGCCGAGGTGGCGCGCCGACGCCGCCTGTACTGGCAGCCGTATCACGATGCGCTGCAGGCCGAGCTGCTGCGCCTGCGCGAGCGCTTTGGCCATGTGGTGCTGTTCGATGGCCACAGCATCCAGTCGCAGCTGCCCTGGCTGTTCGAAGGCCGGCTGCCCGACCTGAACCTCGGCACCGCCGACGGCCATAGCTGCGCGACATCGATGCGGGCCGCGCTGCAGCGCGAGCTCGATGGCCAGCAGGCCTTCACGCACGTCACCGACGGCCGCTTCAAGGGCGGCTACATCACGCGCCACTATGGCCAGCCGCACAGCCAGGTGCATGCGGTGCAGCTCGAGAAGTGCCAGTGCCTGTACATGAACGAGCAGCGCGGCGAAGGCGCCACCTTCGCGTACGACAGCGCCGCGGCGGACCGGCTCGAGCCGGTGCTGCGCCGCCTCGTCGCCACCTTGCTGGCCTGGAGGCCGGATGCCGCGTGAGGCTTGCCGCTACTGGGCACCGTGGGCGTGGCTGACGCAAGAGGGCCGCGGCGCGTGGCATCCGCAGGTGCTGCTGCAGGCCGACGCGCAGGGCCGCTGGCAGCGCATCGACAGCGGCGTGGCGCAAGCGCCGGCCGACGCGCAAGTGCTGGCCGGCCCCGCGCTGCCCGGCCTGGTGAACGCGCACAGCCACGCGTTCCAGCGCGCCTTCGCCGGCCTGGCCGAGCGCCGTGAACGCGAGGCTGACGACTTCTGGTCCTGGCGCGACCGCATGTACCGCGTGGCACTGCGCATCACGCCGCAGCAACTGCAGGCCGTGGCGGCCCAGCTGTACCTCGAGCTGCTGCGCGGCGGCTACACGCAGGTGTGCGAGTTCCACTACCTGCAGCACGCACCGGATGGCCGGCCCTACGACGATCCGCTCGCGCTGTCGTGGTCGCTGGCGGATGCCGCCGCCGATGCCGGCGTCGGCCTCACGATGCTGCCCGTGCTGTACCAGCGCGCCGGCTTCGCGCAGCCCGCATTGCGCGACGACCAGCGCCGCTTCGCGAGCAGCCCGCCCGGCGTGTGGCAGGCGCGCCAGGCGCTGCAGCGCAGCGGCCGGCCGCTGCTCAACGCCGGTGTCGCCGTGCACTCGCTGCGGGCGGCGTCGGCCGAAGGCATCGCCGAGCTGCGGCAGCTGACCGACACCATGGACGACGGGCCGATCCACATCCACGTGGCCGAGCAGACCGCCGAGGTCGATGACTGCCTCACCGCCACCGGCCTGCGGCCGATCGAATGGCTGTGCGCCCATGCGCGGCCGGACGCGCGCTGGCAGCTGGTGCATGCCACGCAGGCGGCGCCGGGCGAGATCGACGCGGTGGCGCGCAGTGGCGCCGGCGTGGTGATCTGCCCGAGCACCGAGGCCAACCTCGGCGACGGCCTGCCCGACCTGCCCCACTGGCTGCGTGCCGGCGTGCCGCTGGCGATCGGCTCCGACAGCCACGTGACGCGCGAGTGGCCCGAGGAACTGCGCTGGCTCGACTATGGTCAGCGCCTGCAGCAACGCCGCCGCAACGTGGCGGCAGCGCCGGAGGCGGGTACACCCGCCACCGCCGCGCGCCTGTTCGACGCCGCGCTGGCCGGTGGCGGCCACGCCGCAGCACAAGCGCGGTGGGGCTTCACGCCCGGTGCGCGTGCCGACTTGCTGGTGCTGGATGCGCGCGACCCGGCCTTGCTCGGCCTGCCGCCGCAGCGCTGGCTGGACGGCCTGGTCTTCAGCAGCCCGCAGCGCGCGATCGGCGATGTCTTCGTGGCCGGCCGGCGCGTGCTGCAAGGCGGCCACCATGCACGGGAGGCGCAGATCGGCGCGGCATTCGAGCAGGCGATGCACGCGCTCTGGCACGAGCCCGCCTGAATCCACCGCAGGAACGCGCATTGCCGAGGCAAGCGCGAGCAGGCGGGGCGCGCCTGCGTAAGGGAACGGCGATGTCCTTCGTGCTTTACCTGCTGGGCTTTGCAATCTTCACCGGCGGCGTCGCCTGGGGCCTCACGGTGCTCGGCGTGCCGCAGCTCTACATCACGATCGGGGTGGTGGTGCTGATCGGCATCGGCATCTTCAGCGGCGTGACGCGTACGCGCGCCAAGGATCCGCCGCAGGGATAGCGACGCCCCGGTTACGGGCCGCAGAGCGCCCGACGACTGCCCTGCCAACGGCGCACGGGAATACCCCGATGCGGTTTGACGTCGCGCTCGTGCATCGTGACGTTGAGGGGAGTGAATGGACCGGCTCGAGTCCAGGCGCTTGGAAGGAGTCGGCGATGCTCTTCGTCGTCTGTCGTTGCGGCCCACGCGCGTTCGCGGTGGCGCTGCGGCACGTGGTCGAGATCATGCGCCCGCTGCCATTGGAGACATTTCCGGGAATGCCGGCTTTCGTGCGCGGCGTGTCACTCATCCGAGGCGCATTCGTTCCGGTGGTCGACACCGCGGCAATGTTCGGCAAGGAACGAGCTGCTGCCGGCCGCCTGGTCATGCTCGAGTTGGCGGACAAGCATCGGGCTGCACTGGCCGTTGACGAGGTGGTGGGCGTACGGGAGCTGGCGCCGCATGTGCTGGCCGATGCTCCTCCCCTGCTACGCGATGCCGCCGCCAATCTGGTCACGGCGATGGCGGTGCTGGACGGCGGCTTGCTGCTGGTGCTCCAGACGGCATTCCTCCTGCCTCAGCCCGTATGGCAACTCCTCGACGCGAGGGAGGCCTTGCCGTGAGCCAAGATCCCCTAGACCCACGCGCCTTGGGCCAGGTCCGCGCGTGGGTGGCGCAGTACCTCGGACTGCGCTTCGACGATACGGGACCGCAAAATCTCGCCGCGGTCCTGGAACGCCGCGTGGCGGAGAGCGGCACCGACTGGCGCGACTACGTCCAGCGGCTGACCACTTCCCGATGTCCGGCCGAGGAAATCCGGGCGCTGGCGCGCGAACTCACGGTGACGGAAACCTACTTCTTCCGTGCGCCCGGCCAACTGCGCAGCTTCGCCGAGGTCGCGCTGCCCGCTTGCCGGGCCCAGGCGGCGCAGGCCCGACCGCTGCAGGTGCTGTCGGCAGGGTGCGCTTCTGGCGATGAGCCTTACTCGCTGGCCATCGCCGCGTCCGAGTTGCAGCGGCCCGAGACGGCCGCGCAAGTGGCGATCGAAGCGTTCGACATCAATGCGGCAGCGCTGCATCGCGCGCAGCGAGCAAGCTATTCAAGCTGGTCGCTGCGCGAGTTGCCCACCCAGTTGCGAACACGCTGGTTCCGTCGCGAGGGCAGCGCTTTCATGCTGGACGGTTCGCTTCGCGCATCGGTCAGGTTTCATGAGCGCAATCTGGCGCGCGACGATGCATGGTTCTGGCAGAGCGGTCGCTTCGATGTCGTGTTCTGCCGCAACGTGTTGATGTACTTCACACAGGAGCAGGCACAAGCCGCGGTGCACCGTCTCGCGCATGCCCTGGCCCCAGGCGGATACCTCTTCCTCGGTCACGCGGAAACCTTGCGCGGACTGTCCAACGAGTTTCACCTATGCCACTCGCACGACTGCTTCTACTACCGCCGCAAAGGTGAGCGCCCGCCGCGTAGCCTCGCGTCGCAGGCACCGGCCACGCAACCGCCGCGTTCGAGCGAAGGAGCCACGGTCGACACGGGCTGGATGGACGCGATTCAGCGCGCAAGCGAGCGCATCGTGAACCTGGCGACCGCTCCGGCAGCGCGCCCCGTGGCGAAAGAGCCCCGGGGACCGGGCCCCAGCCTCAGCCGCGCGCTCGACCTGTTGCAGCGCGAGCGCTTCGCGCAGGTGTTGGACCAGCTCAGTGCCTTGCCTGCCGAACAGGCGCGGGATGCCGACGTTCTGTTGCTGCGAGCCGTGACGCTCAGCCACAGTGGGGCGATGACCGAGGCCGAGGCGGTCTGCAGGGAGCTGCTCGAACGCGACGAGCTGAACGCCGGCGCGCACTACGTGCTGGCATTGTGTCGCGACGCCGCTGGCGCGACGGCGGACGCCGTCGAGCACGACCACCTGGCCGCGCATCTCGACACAGCCTTCGCCATGCCACGGCTGCACCTGGGCCTGATCGAGCGGCGACGCGGTCGCCTCGAATCGGCGCAGAGCGAACTGGCGCAGGCGATGAGCCTGCTGCAACGCGAGGAGCCCTCGCGTCTGCTGCTGTTCGGCGCCGGGTTCAGACGCGAGACACTGATCGCAATCTGCCGCGCCGAGCACGCGGCGTGCTCTAAGACCGCATGACACGAGCTGCAACCTTCACGCGCACCAGCGCGCAGACGCTGAGAGACGAGTTCGACCGGTCGTTCTCGCTTGCGATGGCGGCGCTTGCGCCGCAGCAGGACACGCTGCTGGCCGTACGGCTCGCGGGAGCGCCGTATGCGCTGCGCATGGAAGAGATCGCAGGTCTGTTCGTCGACCGCCTGTTCGTGCCCATGCCGTCGCCGTTGCCCGAGCTGCTCGGCCTGACTGCATTCCGCGGCGAGGCGATGCCGGTATACGACCTCGGGGGATTGCTCGGCCTGCGGTCCGTGCTGCCCCTGCGCTGGCTCGTTCTCACGCGCGTGCAGCCGCGCGTGGCACTGGCCTTCGAGTGCTTCGAGACCCGGATCGCCTATCCGGCTGGCGGCAAGGCCGACGAGGTGGCGCTCGAAGGTGAGGCGCCGCGGCCGGTGGTGGCCCTGGGACGCTTGATCGACGGCATTCGGCGCCGGGAAGAAGCGCTGCGCGAAAGCAAGGAGGGACTTGGATGACTCGACCCTGGACCTTCGGACAGAAGATGGCCGCCGGCTACGCGCTGACCGTCGCGCTGGCGATCCTCGTCGGCTTGATATCCGTCGTGGCGCTGAGCAGCGTGGTCGCGAGCAAGGAGCGCGTCATTTCCGTGTATTCGGAGAACCTGGTGGATGCCGCCCGGCTCGAGGTGGCTGCGTCGCGTCGCGTGGTCGCAGTGCGTGGCTACATGCTGGACAAGACCGGCGCCGACCTCGATCAGGCGCGCATGTACATGGAGTCGTTCCAAGCGGTGCTGGCGCGACTTCGCGCGCGCACCACTGAACCGCAGGAGACCGAGCTGCTCAACCGCCTGGAGCGCGGCGCCGCCGAGCACCGCGCGGCCAGCGAACGCATGCTTGGCCTGCGCAGCGCCGACGCGCCGACCGCCACGCTGCTGCGCGTGTTCGATGAGGAAGTAAGACCCAGGTTCGCCGCCCTGCTGAGGCAGATCGAGGACTTCAGTGCCCTGGAGGAGCGCAGGCGCGACGAGTCGCGCCAGACCTCCACCGATGCGGCAAACCGGGCCATCCAGCAGGTGGTGGGCGCGGTGATCCTGGCGGCCGTCGCAGCCGCCTTCGCCGCCACGATGCTCACACGTGCACTGGGCCAGCGGATCGGCTCGGCCGTGGGCCACGTGCAGAGTTCTTCGGCCGAATTGCAGGCCTCCGCGAGCCAGCAGGCGTCGGGCGCGAAACAGCAGGCTTCGGCGATGACCGAGATCGCCACCACGATCAGTGAGCTCGTCGCCACCTCGCGCCAGATCGCCGAGAGCGCGCAGCGCGTGGCGCAGGTCGCGCAGCAAACGGCCGACGCGGCGCGCAGCGGCGACGGCACCCTGGAAAAGGGCCGCGAGTCGACCGCCGTCATCGACCGGCAGGTGGGCGAGGTGGTGCAGCACATCCTCGATCTCGGCCGCAAGTCGCAGGAGATCGGCGCGGTGGCCGACATCGTCGCCGAGCTCGCCGAGCAGACCAACATCCTCGCCATCAACGCCACCATCGAGGCCAGCGGCGCCGGCGAGGCCGGCAGGCGCTTCGCCGTGGTCGCCGAGGAGATCCGAAAGCTCGCCGACCGCCTTGCCAGCTCCACCAAGCAGATCCGCGGCCAGATCGACGAAGTGCGTGCCGCGGTGAACGCGACCGTGATGGTCACCGAAGGCAGTGCCAAGGCAGTCGCGGACGGGACGCGTCAGTTCGGCGAGGTGGCGCAGGCGTTCAAGCAGATCGCGGCGCTCGTGGAAACCACCACTGAGGCGGTGCGGGAGATCGAGCTTTCGACCAAGCAGCAGGCAACGGCTGCCGAGCAGGTGCGCATCGCGATGACCGACGTGGCGCAGACGACGCGCGAAGTCGAGTCGAGTTCGGGCCAGACATTGCAGACCGCGTCCGAGCTGGCCAGCCTCTCGAGCGAGCTGCGCCGGCTGGTGGATCCTCGAACGGCTTGAGGCGTCGGGCACATGGCGACCGACCCCTACCGCTACTTCCGTATCGAGGTGCGCGACCTGCTGCAGCAGATGAGTGCTGGCGTGCTGGCACTCGAAAGAGCGCCGCACGATCAGCACTTGCCCGCGCGGATTCTCCGGCTGGCTCACACGCTCAAGGGTGCGGCGCGTGTCGTCAGGCAAGGCCGGATCGCCGAGATCGCGCACCTCGTCGAAGATGTGCTCGCTCCACTGCGCGAGGGCCGCAGCGGCCTCGCGCCGGACGGTGCGCAGACGTTGCTCAGCCTGCTCGACGAGCTCTGCGCGCGCCTTGCCGAGCTGCCGCCGCCCGGCGAGGCGCACGACAGCACGGCAGCGGCCTCGCTCTCCCTGCCGTCCACCGGCGTGTCGCGCGTGGACTTGCCCCAGCTGGACACGCTGATCGCCACGCTCAACGAAGCGGGGACGGAATTGGCCGCCTTGCGCGGCAGCATGGGCGCGCTGCGCAGCGAGCTGGCCGGTGGCATCGAGCGCGTCGACCGCGAGCTGCGTCAGGCTCGCGACACCGCGGAGCAGTTGCGCCTGTTGCCGCTGTCCAGCGTGCTCGGCGTGCTGGAGCGCAGTGCGCGCGATGCGGCGCAGGCCGCAGGCAAGCAAGTGAGCTTCGAAGCACGCGGTGGCGACGTGCGGCTGGACAGCGCAGTGATCGATGCGCTGCGGGCACCGCTGGTGCAGCTGGTGCGCAACGCGGTGGCGCACGGCATCGAGGCGCCACAGGAGCGCCTGGCCGCCGGCAAGCCCGCAGCCGGCCAGGTGTGCGTGGAGGCGGTGCAACGCGGCCACCACGTGTTTCTGCGCTGCCGCGACGATGGCAGCGGCGTCGACATCGATGCTGTGCGCCGGGCGATCGCGCGTCGGGGGCCGGCGGGGCTGGCCGCGAGCGAGCTCGGCCGGGCCGAGGTCCTCGCCAGCCTGCTCGATGGCGGCATCAGCACGAGCGCGAAGGTGACCGAGCTGGCCGGGCGCGGCGTGGGACTGGACCTGGTCCGCGATGCCGTGCAGCGGCTGGGCGGCGCGATCGAAGTCCAGACCGAATCGGGCTGCGGGACCACGATCGAGTTGAAAGTGCCGGTCTGGCTGTCGGTGCTCGAGGTCTTGTCCGTGGAGACCGGCGGACAACGAGCGGCCATTCCGCTGTCGGCGGTGCGCCGCGTGCTTCGTGTCGCGCCAGAGGACGTCGCATATGCACCGGCGGGCGCCACCATCATGTATGAAGGCAAGTCACTCGCCCTGCGGCCGCTGAGGCTCGGGCGCCGGCAGGCGCGTCATGGGCCGCCCGGGGCGATCTCGGCGGTCGTGGCGCACGCGGCTGGCGATGCGTGCGCCCTGCGCGTCGATCGGTTGCTGAGCGTCGACACGATCCTCGCGCGGCCGCTGCCGCCGCTGGCACTCGCCGATCCGATGGTGGCGGGCGTGTATTTCGACGCGTACGGCACACCGTGCCTGCTGCTGGACGGCGCGGCACTGGCAGCGCAGGCGCACCACACGGGCGAATCGGAGCCAGTCGTCCCCGGGCCGCGACCCGTGCTCGTCGTGGATGACTCGCCGACCACCCGCATGCTCGAAAGCAGCATCCTCACATCGGCGGGCTTCGAAGTGGACCTCGCAGCGTGCGCCGAAGACGCCCTCGAGATGGCGCAACATCGCGACTACGGCCTGTTCCTGGTGGACGTCGAGATGCCGGGCCTGGACGGCTTCGGCTTCATCGAGCGTCTGCGCACACACCCCCGGTTGCGCGAGGTGCCGTGCGTACTCGTCAGTTCGCGCGCTTCGCCTGAGGACCGGCGTCGCGGCGAGGCCGTCGGGGCGCGCGCCTACATCGCGAAGAGTGAGTTCGAGCAGAGCCACTTTCTGCGGCAGGTCGACGAACTGGCGCTGCGATGAAACGGATCCGAGTCCTAGTGGTCGAAGACTCCCTGACGGTGCGCGAGCACCTGTGCGAGGTGTTGGCGGCCGACGGCGGGATCGACGTCGTCGGCAAGGCTGCCGACGGGATACAGGCCATCGAGCTGTGCCTCGCCCTGCGCCCCGACGCGATCTCGCTGGACATGATGCTGCCCGAGCTGAGCGGCGTGGCGGCGACCGAGCACATCATGGCCCACTGCCCCACACCGATCCTGGTCGTGTCGTCGTCGCGCAATCGCGGTGAGCTGCTCGACACCTGCCAGGCGCTCGCAGCAGGCGCTGTCGAGGTGATGGAGAAGCCGCCTACGGACGACGTGGGCCGAGACTGGGAGCGGCGATTCGTGTCGATGCTGAAGCTGGTCGCTCGCGTCAAGGTCATCACGCACCTGCGCGGACGGCTCGACCGATCCATAGCTGCGCCTGCAGACGACGCCGGCAGCGCAGCGGGCCGTCGCTGCGAACTGGTGGCAATCGGTGCGTCGACCGGCGGACCGCGCGCGATCGTTGAAGTCCTGAAGGCGCTTCCGGCCGGCTTTGCCTTGCCGGTGCTGGTGGTGGTGCACATTGCGGAGCCGTTCGGCGCGGCGTTCACCAGTTGGCTGGGCACGCAGGTACCGCACGAGGTAGGCATCGCCATCGACGGACAGCGGATCAACCGGCCGGGCGTATTCATCGCGCCGCCCGACCTCCACTTGGTCGCGCGCGACGGCCGCCTGCATCTGAGCGACGCGCCGCAACGCCATTCGTGCCGCCCTTCGGTCGACATGCTTTTCGAGTCGCTCGCGCGCTGGCGAGCAAGCACGGTCGCAGCCTGCCTGCTGACCGGCATGGGCCGCGACGGCGCTCACGGACTGCTCGAGATTCGCCGCGCGGGCGGCGTCACCATCGCCCAGGACGAAGCCAGTTCGGTTGTGTACGGCATGCCGCGCGAGGCGGCGCTGCTCGGAGCCGCGCAACGCGTGCTTCCGCTGAAGGAGATCGGGCCCGCGCTGGCCGCGCTGGCGCCAAATCCGAACAGGCAAGGTGATCTGCGATGAGTGGCTGCATTCTCGTCGTCGACGACAGCCTGACGGTGCGCGCGGACCTGATGGAGGCGTTCGCCGCCGAGGGGCTGCACAGCGTCGGCTGCGCGAGCCTGAGCCAGGCGCGCGACGCACTGTCCACGCAGCCGGTCAGCCTGGTGGTGCTCGACCTGCTGCTGCCCGATGGCCACGGCATCGATCTGCTCGCAGAGATCCGCGCCGCGCCGGGTGGGGCGCGCATGCCCGTGCTCATGCTATCGAGCGAGGCCGAGGTGCACGACCGCATCCGGGGTCTGGAGCTGGGTTCCAGCGACTACGTTGGCAAGCCCTACGACCTTATGCACGTCGTGGCCCGCGTGCGCGAATTGCTGGGCGGCGCAAGTGCGTTGGCCTCGCCGTCGAGAACGAGGGTGCTCGTGATCGACGACAGCCTGACTTTCAGGGAGGAGCTGGGCGAGAGACTGCGTGCCGAGGGCTACGAGGTGCTGCTCGCAGCCAGCGGCGAGGACGGGCTGCGCAGCGTCACGGCCAACCGCCCGGCCGCGGTGATCGTGGACGTGGTGCTGCCGGACATCGACGGTCCTTCCGTGGTGCGCCGGCTCCGTTTGGACGCGCCGGTACGGCAGACACCCTGCATCCTTCTGACCGGCGCCGGCAACAGCCACTCTGAGCTGGGCGCCCTCGACGCCGGCGCCGACGCCTTCGTGCGCAAGGAAGAAGGCGTGGACATACTTCTCGCGCGCCTTGCCGCCGTGCTGCGCAGCGCCAGCAGCGCCGCTATCGAGCACGACACGGCGAGCCTGCTGAGCCCCAAGAAGATTCTTGCGGCCGGCCATGATCCCGTTAGCCTCGAAGAACTGGCGGCGGCCCTGCGCGAAGAGGGCCACGACGTGATCCAGGCGCGATCCGGCAAGGAGGCGCTCCAGATGCTGGCCGTGCAGCCCGTCGACTGCATCCTGCTCGAGCGCGACATGCCCGGGATGAGTGGCCTTCAAACCTGCATGCGAATCAAGCAATCGAGTTCGATGCGCAGCATCCCGCTGATCATGCTTGTCGAGCAGCACAGCCGTGAGGCGGTCATCGCTGCACTGAGCAGCGGCGCGGACGACTGCCTCTTCAAGGCCGGCGATGTGCGAACGCTGAGAGCGCGCGTTCGCGCCCAGTTGCGCCGCAAGCAATTCGAGGACGAGGGCCGCCGCCTGCGCGCGGAGCTGATGGTCAGGGAACTCCAGGCCGCGCAGGCGCGCGCAGCGCGGGAGCTGGCGGCCAGCCGCGCCGAGCTGCTGGCTGCGCTGGAACAGAAGAACCGTGAGCTCGAGGAGGCCAACCTGGTCAAGACCGAGTTCGTTTCGCACATGAGCCACGAGTTGCGAACGCCGCTCAACGCCGTCATCGGCTTCTCCCAGTTGCTTGCGGCCAATGTCGAGACACCGCTCACCGACCGCCAGCGTTCGCAGGTGGAGGCGATCCGGCAGGCCGGATGCCATCTGCTGGCGCTGGTCAATGACGTGCTCGACGTCTCCAGGATCGAGTCAGGACAGTTGCAGTTCGACAATGCGGCAGTGCCGTTGGACGAATTGCTCGACGAGGTGTTGGAGCTGCTCTCCTCGCAGGCCAAGGTGGCCGGCGTCGTGGTCGAAACGTCCCGCCATGGCCAGCCGCCGGCCCGCGTCTGGGGTGATCGTGTACGGATCCGGCAGGCGCTGCTGAACGTCTTGAGCAATGCCGTCAAGTACAACCGCCCCGGGGGCTCGGTGCGCATCGACGTGTCGACCGCTGACGGCCACGTGTGCGTTCAGGTGGCCGATACCGGCATGGGCATGACGCAGGAGCAGATGCGACACCTGTACGAGCCGTTCAACCGCCTCGGGCGAGAGCGTGGCGGAATCGAGGGCACCGGCATCGGGCTCACTCTCACGCGCAAGCTGCTGACCCTGATGCGCGGCACCCTCGGAATCGACAGCGACCCCGGACGTGGCACCACGGTCCGCATGACCTTGCCGACGGCGCCGGCCATGGCCTCGGAATCGCAAGGCGTGACACCGGGATGCGAACAGAAGGGCGCGGAGGGTGAACCGGCCGGCGTCGTGCTGTACATCGAGGACAACCCCGTCAACATGATGCTGGTCGAGGAGGCGCTCTCAGCGAGGCTTCCGAACGTGCGCCTGGTGCAAGCTGAACTGGGGCGCAAGGGCATCGAGCTGGCGCAAGCCCTGCATCCGGACCTCGTGCTACTCGATCTGCGCCTGCCCGACTTCGACGGCACAGAAGTACTGAAGACGCTGCGCGCGGAAGCCGCCACGCGCGATCTCTATGTCGCCACCGTATCGGCAAGTGCGATGGCGGAGGATATCGTGAGCGCACTCGAATGCGGCGCCTCGGAGTGCTGGACGAAGCCGCTGGACATTGCGCGATTCATCGAAGATGTGCGCCGGGTGCTGCTCGCGCGCCTTCAGCCCGGTGAAGCGGGCAAGGCCTGAGTTACCCGTCAAGCGTCGCACGCAGCGCCGCTTCCATCATCGGACCGGCGTCCGATCCGCCTTTCAGCCCGAGACGCTGTCGTCCATCAGGCGCGACGCGCGAATGCGCGTGTTCGAGAGCGCGCCGGCCGATTCGAGGATCGGGTAGGCGATCGAGCACAGGTGCGAGTTGATGCGCTTCAGGTCGCTGATCAGGTCCAGGTGCAGCGAGCTCGTCTCCATGCTGGAGGCGGTGTTCTCCTGCAGCCGCGCCAGGTGCGTGGAGGCGTACTTGTGCTGCAGGTCGCGAAAGCGCGCCTTTTCCTCGAGCAGCTTCTTCGCGTCGCGCACGCTGCCATGCAGGAACACGCCCATCGCAAGGCGCAGGTTGTCGAGCAAGCGCGCGTGCAGCTCGACGATCTCGTTCATGCCGGCCTCTGAAAACTCGCGACCGGGCTTGATCTTGCGGTCCTCGATGTCGGTGATCACGCGCTCGACGATGTCGCCCACCTGCTCCATGTTGATCGTGAACGAGATGATGTCGGTCCAGCGCCGGCTCTCGCGCTCGTCCAGCGCCTCGCGCGAGATCTTGGTGAGGTAGTACTTGATCGCCGAGTACAACTCGTCCACCGTGTCGTCCATCGCACGCAGCCGCGCCGCGAGCTGCAGGTCGTTGTGGCGGATCACCGAGAGCATGCCGGCCAGCATGGTCTCCACCACGTCGGCCTGGTGCAGTGCCTCACGCGCCGCGCATGCGATCGCCAGCGATGGCGTGCCCAGCGCCGCCGGGTCGAGGTGGCGTGGTCGCTGGTCCAGCGCCTGTGCCGGCGACGGCAACAGCCACTGCAACAGGCGGGCGATGTGCGCGGTGAACGGCAGGAACACGATCGACAGCAGGATGTTGAGCGCCAGGTGGAAGGCCACCACGGTCTGCGCCGGCGACAGCAGCAGCGGCCGCAACTGCGACAGCAGCAGCCCGAGCAAGGGCGCCAGCAGCAGGCAGCCGACCACCTTGAACAGCAGGTTGCCCAGCGGCAGGCGCCGCGCCTCGGGTGACGCCCGCAAGGTGGTGAGCACCGCCGTGAGCCCGCTGCCGATGTTGGCGCCCAGCACCAGGCCCAGCGCCACCTGCAGCGGCACCACGCCGCTGCCCGCCAGCGTGGCGGTCAGCAGCACGGTGGCCAGGCTGGAGTAGGAGGCCACGGCCAGCACCGCGCCGGTGAGCATGTCCAGCGGCGCGTCGCTGCCGAGCGAGCCGAGCATCATGCGCACGCCCTCGGCCTGCATCAGCGGGCGCGTGGCGCCCACGATCAGCTGCAGCGCCAGCGTGATCAGGCCCAGCCCGATGAGCACGCGGCCGGCCTGGCCGAGCGCACTGGTCTGGCGCGGGATGAACATCACCACGCCGACGAAGATCAGCAGCGGCGACAGCCACGACAGGTCGAGCGAGAACACCGCCACCATCGCGCTGGTGCCCACGTCGGCACCCAGCATCACCGCCAGCGCGGCAGACAACGGCATCAGCTTCTGGGCGACGAACGAGGCCACGATCAGCGCCGTGGCCGTGCTGCTCTGCACCAAGGCGGTCACCCCGACGCCCGCGGTGGCGGCGGCCAGCCGGTTGTCGGTGCTGCGCGCCAGCACGCGCCGCAGGCTGCCTCCCATCAGCCGCAGCATGCCGGTGCGCACGATGTGCGTGCCCCACACGAGCAAGGCGATCGCCGCCAGGAGGTTCAGCAGATGTTGCATCTCGATGTTTCTTATACGCCCCTCAAGGGCAAGTCGCATGCCCTCTTTTCACGGTGTCTGCGAGAGCAAGGTTTCCAGTGTTTGCAGCGTGTCGGCTTCGTGCAGCGGCTTGTCGTCGCGGATGCGCAGCATGCGCGGGAAGCGCACCGCGATGCCGCTCTTGTGGCGGCCGCTGCGCTGGAGGCCCTCGAAGCCGAGCTCGAACACCAGCGTCGGCTTCACCGTGCGCACCGGTCCGAACTTCTCCAGCGTGGTGGCACGCACCACGCGGTCCACGCGCGCGAACTCGTCGTCGGTCAGGCCCGAGTACGCCTTGGCGAACACCACCAGCTGCAATGCGCCGGGTTGCGCCGGCTCCTTGCGGCCGATCGCCTCCACCACGGCCTGCGCCTCGGCCGCGTCGGCCGGCGCGCGGCTCCACACGGCAAATGTGTAGTCGGTGTACACGCTGGCGCGCCGGCCGTGGCCGCGCTGCGCATACACCAGCACGGCGTCGACGCTGAACGGGTCGATCTTCCACTTCCACCAGATGCCTTCGGCCTTGGTGCGGCCCGTGCCGTAGCGGGCGTGCCGGTGCTTCAGCATCAGGCCCTCGACGCCACGCTCGCGTGACTGCTCGCGCAAGCGCGCCAGCGCCGGCCAGTCGCTGCCTTCGGCCAGCGGCGACAGCGTGATGCCGCTGCCCTGCAGCAGCGCGGCCAGCCGCTCGCGGCGCTCGTGCTGTGGCAGGCCGCGCTGGTCCGCGCCGTGCCGCTCCAGCAGGTCGTAGGCGATGAAGTGCACCGGCGCGTCGGCCAACAGCTTCTTCGTCAGCGTCTTGCGGCCCAGGCGCTGCTGCAGCAGCGCAAAGGGGGCCGGCCGGCCCTGGCGCCAGACGAGGATCTCGCCGTCCAGCACCGTGCCGTTCGGCAGCGGCTGCGCCAGCGCCACGATCTCCGGGAAGGACTCGGTCACCAGCTCCTCGCCGCGCGACCACACCCACACGCGGCCGGCGCGCTTGACCACCTGGGCCCGGATGCCGTCGTACTTCCATTCCACCATCCAGTCGGCCGGCGCGCCCAGCGCCTGCTCGAAGTGCTGCGGCGCATGGTCGATCGCATGGGCCAGGAAGAACGGATACGGCTGACCGGCATCGGCCTGCGGCACCGCCTCGCGGGACAGCAGCTGCAGGTAGCGCTCGGGCGTGGGCGTGCTGCGCAGGTCGGTGTAGCCCATCATGCGCTGCGCCACGAGCTTGGCGTCCAGGCCGCCCACCGCGGCCAGCGCGCGCTGCACCAGCAGCTTGCTCACGCCCACGCGGAAGCCGCCACCGATCAGCTTGGTGAGCAGGAAGCGCGCGGGCGCGTCCAGCTCCTGCCAGTACTGCGCGATGCGCTCGGCCTGGGCGTCCGGGTCCAGCCCGCGCAGTGGCAGCAGGCGCTGCTCCACCCAGTCGGCCAAGCCCAGCGTGCTGGTGAACGGTGACTCGGGCAGCACCAGCGCAATGGTCTCGGCCAGGTCGCCCACCGCCTGGTAGCTCTCCTCGAACAACCAGTCCGAGATGCCCGCCATGCGGCGGGCCAGCGCACGCAGCGTGGCGGTGGGCACCACCTGGCGTGGCTTGCCGCCGGCCAGGAAGTAGGCGGCCCAGGCCGCATCGGCCGGCGGCGCCTCACGGAAATAGCGCTCCAGCGCGGCCACCTTGTCGCGCGTGGCGGTGCTGGCGTCGAGCTCGGCGTACAGGCGGGCGAAACGCTCCATCGCGGGTCAGCCGAGCTTGGTGGCGGGGGCCGCAGGCGCAGGGTCGAGCGCGTCGTCGCCAAACTCGGTGCGGAACGCGCTCGCCTGCAGGCCCTGTTCCTGCAGCCAGCGCACCATCACTGCTTCGTAGCCGTGGGTGACGATCACGCGCTCGGCGCCGGTGGCACCAATCGCGCGCTGCAGGCCGGGCCAGTCGGCGTGGTCGGACAGCACGAAGCCGCGGTCGAAGCCGTAGCGCCGGCGCGCGCCGCGCAGCTGCATCCAGCCGCTGGCGAAGGCGTCGCCCAGGTCGCCGAAGCGCTTGAGCCAGGCCGAGTTCTGCACCGACGGCGGCGCCAGCACCAGCGCACGCCGCAACAGCGCCTTGTCCTGCACTTCGCTGACCAGCAGCGTGGGCGGCAGCGCCACGCCGGCCGCGCGGTAGGCGGCGTTCAACGGCTCGACCGCGCCATGCACCGCGATCGGGCCGATGCTGCTGTCCACGCCGGCCAGCAGGCGCTGCGCCTTGCCGAAGCTGTAGCCCAGCAGCAGGCTGGTGCGCCCGGCTTCGGCATTGGCGCGCCACCAGGTGTCGATCTGCGCGAACACGGCCCGCTGCGGCGCCCAGCGGTAGATCGGCAGTGCGAAGGTCGATTCGGTGATGAAGCAATGGCAGCGCAACGGCTCGAACGGCGGGCAGGTGGTGTTGGTGTCGTCGGCATGGCCGCTCAAGAAGTAGTCGCCCGACACCACCCACACCTGCCCGCGATGCTCGATGCGCACCTGCGCCGAGCCCAGCACGTGGCCCGCCGGGTGCAGGCTGACGCGCACCTCGCCGATCGTGACCGGCTCGCCGTAGCCCAGCGTCTGCAGCGCGATGTCGGCGCCCAGGCGCGCACGCAGCACCCCGGCACTGTCGTGCGTGGCCAGGTAGCGGGCGTGACCGGGCCGCGCGTGGTCGGCGTGCGCATGCGTGATCACGGCGCGCTCCACCGGGCGCCACGGGTCGATGTGGAAGCCGCCCGGCGGGCAGTACAGGCCCTCGGGCCGCTCCACGACGAGGTCGTTCACAGGCTCGGCCATGGAGGTGATTGTGGGCGGGGACGCCGGCCCCTGCATGGGATACTTCCGCCCCGATGAATGCCGTTGCCCTGCCCCGCGTGCCGCTGGCCGAGCCGATGTCGCCACTGCACATCTTCTTCGGCCTGCGTGGGCGCATTCCGCGCAAGATCTTCTGGATCTATGGCGTGCTGGTGCCGCTGAGCCTGAGCGCCTACGTGCACCTGTTGCTCGGCATTGCCGGCGTGCAGAGCGAGGGCGTGGAAGGCGTGCTGAACCTCGTGGTGGTGTGGTCGGCCTTCGCGGTGTCGGCCAAGCGCTGGCACGATCGCGACAAATCCGGCTGGTGGGTGCTGATCCAGTTCGTGCCGGTGGTCGGACTGCTGTGGACCCTGGTGGAAAACGGCCTGCTGCGCGGCACGGTCGGCGCCAACCGCTTCGGTGCCGACCTCACCGGCCAGTTCTGAATCTTCAGGAAACCGACATGACGATCCTCGTGACCGGCGGCGCCGGCTTCATCGGCAGCAACTTCGTGCTGGACTGGCTAGCGCACAGCGACGAGCCGGTGCTGAACCTGGACGCGCTCACCTATGCCGGCAACTTGCAGAACCTGGCCAGCCTGCAAGGCGATGCGCGCCATGTGTTCGTGCACGGCGACATCTGCGACCGGCCGCTGGTGGACCAGCTGCTGCAGCAGCACCGGCCGCGCGCCGTGGTGCACTTTGCCGCCGAAAGCCACGTCGACCGCAGCATCCTCGGGCCCGGCGCGTTCATCCGCACCAACGTCGAAGGCACGTTCACCTTGCTCGAGGCTGCGCGCGCCCACTGGGCCCGCCTGGCCGACGACGAGAAGGCGGCGTTCCGCTTCCACCATGTGTCCACCGACGAGGTGTACGGCAGCCTCGGCGCCAGTGACCCCGCCTTCGCCGAAACTCACACCTACGAGCCGAACAGCCCCTATTCGGCCAGCAAGGCGGCCAGCGACCACCTGGTGCGCGCGTGGCACCACACCTACGGCTTGCCGGTGCTCACCACCAACTGCTCCAACAACTACGGGCCCTGGCATTTCCCCGAGAAGCTGATCCCGCTGATGATCGTCAACGCTCTCGCCGGCAAGCCGCTGCCGGTGTATGGCGACGGCCAGAACGTGCGCGACTGGCTCTACGTGACCGACCACTGCAGCGCGATCCGCACGGTGCTGGCGCGCGGCCGTGTGGGCGAGACCTACAACATTGGCGGCTGGAACGAGAAGACCAACCTCGAGATCGTGCAGACGGTGTGCGCACTGCTCGACGAGTTGCGCCCCGATGCGGCCGGCTCGTACACGCGGCTGATCACCTTCGTGAAGGACCGCCCGGGCCACGACCGTCGCTATGCGATCGACGCCCGCAAGATCGAGCGCGAGCTCGGGTGGCGCCCGGCCGAGACCTTCGACACCGGCATCCGCAAGACCGTGCAGTGGTACCTGTCGCACGCCGACTGGGTGGCCAACGTGCAGAGCGGCGGCTACCGCGACTGGCTGCAGCAGCAATACGGCGCCACCGCATGAAGCTGCTGCTGCTGGGCAGGAACGGCCAGCTCGGCTGGGAGCTGCAGCGCGCGCTGGCGCCGCTGGGCGAGCTGGTGGCGCTCGGGTCGGCCGAGGCTGACCTGGCGCAGCCCGGGCAGCTCGCCGAGCGCGTGCAGCGCGAGCGACCCGATGTGATCGTCAATGCCGCCGCCCACACGGCTGTGGACCAAGCCGAGCGCGAACCGGACCGCGCGCATGCGCTGAACGCCGTCGCGCCCGGCGTGCTGGCGCGCGAGGCACACGCGCTCGGCGCCTGGCTGTTGCACTACAGCACCGACTACGTGTTCGACGGCTCGGGCGATGCACCGCGCGACGAGGACGCCCCCACCGCGCCGCTCAACGCCTATGGCCGCAGCAAGCTCGAAGGCGAACAGCTGATCCGCGCCAGCGGCTGCCGCCACCTGATCCTGCGCACGAGCTGGGTCTACGCCGCGCGCGGCGGCAACTTCGCGAAGACCATGCTGAAGCTGGCGGCCGAGCGCGAGCGTCTCACGGTGGTGGCGGACCAGATAGGCGCGCCCACCGGCGCCGACCTGCTGGCCGACGTGAGCGCGCATGCCTTGCGCGGCGTGCTGCGCGATGCGTCGCTCGGCGGCACCTACCACGCCGTGGCGGCGGGCGAGACCAGCTGGCATGCCTACGCACAGTTGGTGATCGAGTGGGCGCGGCGCCATGGCCACGCGGTAAAGGTGGCGCCCGACGCGATCGAGCCGGTGCCCAGCAGCGCCTTCCCCACCCCGGCGCAGCGGCCCCGCAACTCACGCCTGTCCACGCTCAAGCTGTGCCGCGCATTCAATCTCACGATGCCGCCGTGGCAGCACGGCGTGGAGCGCATGCTCACCGAAGTGCTCGGCCGCTGAATCCCCAAGGACGCACACGATGCAACGCAAAGGCCTCATCCTCGCCGGCGGCTCCGGCACCCGGCTGCACCCGGCCACCCTGGCGCTGAGCAAGCAGCTGCTGCCCGTGTACGACAAGCCGATGGTCTATTACCCGCTGAGCACGCTGATGCTTGCCGGCATCCGCGAGATCCTGCTGATCAGCACGCCGCAGGACACGCCGCGCTTCCAGGCGCTGCTGGGCGACGGCAGCCAGTGGGGCATCAGCCTGAGCTACTGCGTGCAACCCAGCCCGGACGGCCTCGCACAAGCCTTCATCCTCGGGCGTGACTTCATCGCCGGCCACCCGAGCGCCCTGGTGCTCGGCGACAACATCTTCTACGGCCATGACTTCCAGGCGCTGCTCGGCGCCGCCGCGGGGCGCAAGCGCGGCGCCACGGTGTTCGCCTATCACGTGCAGGATCCCGAGCGCTACGGCGTGGTGGCCTTCGACGCGCAGCGGCGCGCCTTGAGCATCGAGGAGAAGCCGCAGCAGCCGAAGAGCAACTACGCGGTGACCGGGCTGTACTTCTACGACGATCAGGTGTGCGACATCGCCGCCGGCATCCGCCCCAGCGCACGCGGCGAGCTGGAGATCACCGACGTCAACGCGCGCTACCTGGCCCAGGGCCAGCTCAGCGTCGAGATCATGGGCCGCGGCTATGCCTGGCTGGACACCGGCACGCACGACAGCCTGATGGAAGCGGGCCAGTTCATCGCCACGCTCGAAAAGCGCCAGGGCCTGAAGGTGGCCTGCCCGGAAGAGATCGCGTTCCGCAGTGGCTGGATCGACGCGCAACAGCTGCAGCGCCTGGCGCAGCCGATGCTGAAGAACGGCTATGGCCAGTACCTGCTGAAGGTGCTCAACGACAACGTGTTCTGACGCCCATGAAGCTCATCCCCACCTCCCTGCCCGGCGTGCTGCTGGTCGAACCCGCGGTGTTCCGCGACGAGCGCGGCTGGTTCAGCGAGAGCTACAACGAGCAGCGTTTCCACGATGCGCTGCGGGCCCAGGGCGAGCCGCTGCCGCGACCGTTCGTGCAGGACAACCATTCCTGCTCGGCGCGCGGCGTGCTGCGCGGACTGCACTACCAGCTGCCGCCGCATGCGCAAGGCAAGCTGGTGCGCGTGGTGAAGGGCGCCGCGTTCGACGTGGCAGTGGACATCCGGCGCGGCTCGCCCCGCTTCGGCCAATGGTTCGGCGCCGAGCTGTCGGCGGCCAACAACCTGCAGATGTGGATTCCGGAAGGGTTCGCGCACGGCTTCCTGGCGCTCGAGGACGACACGCACTTCCTCTACAAGACCACCGACTACTACGCGAAGGATTGCGAACGCGCGATCCGCTGGGACGACGCGCGCATCGGCGTCGCGTGGCCGCTGCCCGGTGGCAGCGCACCGCGCGTGGCCTCGAAGGACGCGGCGGCGCCCGCGCTGGACGCCGCCGACGTGTTCCCGCAGGCCGCTCAGTAGCCCAGCGCCAGCCCCGTATTGCGGCGTGGATCGTTGGCGCCGTAGTAGCGGTTGTTGCCCACCGGCTTGGCCACCAGCGACGGCGCACCGACCAGGATGGCCGCCACATGGTTGGCCGGCTGCGCCCCGCTGAACTTGTGGCCCATGCCCTCGAGGATCTTCTGCGTGTCCGGGCTCAGTGCGAAGCGCTCGATGTTGGTGCTCTCCGGCAGCCACTGCTGGTGGAAGCGCGGCGCGTCCACGGCCTCCTGGATGTCCATGTCGTAGTCGATCACGTTGATGATCGTGTGCAGCACCGCGGTGATGATGCGGCTGCCGCCCGGCGTGCCGACCACCATCACCGGCTTGCCGTCCTTGCTGACGATGGTGGGGCTCATCGAGCTCAAGGGGCGCTTGCCCGGGGCGATGGCGTTGGCCTCGCCCTGCACCAGACCGTAGAGGTTGGGCACGCCGATCTTGGCGGTGAAGTCGTCCATCTCGTCGTTCAACATCACGCCGGTGCCCGGCGCCATCACCTTGGCGCCGAACCAGTCATTGAGGGTGTAGGTCACCGACACCGCGTTGCCCCACTTGTCGGTGATCGAGTAGTGGGTGGTGTTGGTGCCTTCATGCGGCGCCACGCCGGGCTTGATGTCCTTGGACACGCCGGCCTTGTGAGGATCGATGGCCGCACGGATCTTCGCCGCATAGGCCTTGTCGAGCAGGCGGTCGAGCGGGTTCTTCACGAAGTCCGGGTCGCCCAGGTAGCTGTTGCGGTCCACATAGGCGTGGCGCATCGCCTCGATCTGGTAGTGCACGGCCTGCGCCGAGCGGAAGCCCCATTCCTTCAGCGGATAGCCTTCGAGCACGTTGAGGATCTCGCAGATCACCACGCCGCCGGAGCTGGGCGGCGGCGCCGACACCACGTGGTAGCCGCGGTAGTCGCATTCCACCGGTGCCAGCTCACGCGTGCGGTACTGGTCGAGGTCGGCCTGCGTGATCAGGCCGTGGCCGGCCTGGCTGGCGCGCGCGATCGCCGCACCTACCGGCCCCTTGTAGAAACCATCGGCGCCCTTGTCGCGGATCAGCTTCAGTGTCTTGGCCAGGTCGCGCTGCACCAGCGTCTGCCCTGGCTCGAACGGCTGGCCCTGGTTCAGCAAGACCGATGCGGACGCGGGATCCTGGCGGAAAGCGTCGGTGGCGGTGTGCAGCAGGTCCACGTCACCCTGCTGCAGCGTGAAGCCGCGCTCCGCGTAGGCGATGGCCGGTGCGATCAGAGTGCTGCGCTTCATCGTGCCGTACTTGGCGAGCGCGTATTCCATGCCCGCCACGCTGCCCGGCACGCCCACCGCAAGGTGGCCGGTGGTGCTCAGGCCCTTCACGACGTTGCCGTCGGGGCCGAGGTACATGTTGGCACTCGCGCCCAAGGGCGCCTTCTCGCGGAAGTCGAGGAAGGTCTTGCGGCCGTCCGCGAGCTGGATCGTCATGAAGCCGCCGCCGCCCAGGTTGCCAGCGGCCGGGTACACCACCGCCAGCGCATAGCCGACCGCCACTGCGGCATCGACCGCGTTGCCGCCCTCCTTCAGCACGTCGACGCCGACGCGCGTGGCCAGGTGCTGTGCCGTGACCACCATGCCGTGCTCGGCGGCGACCGGCGCCACCGAGGCCGCCTCGGCAGTGACGAAGCCGGTGGCCACGATGGCCAGGACCAGCGCGCGACGCAACAAGGGAACCGTGAATCTCATCGATGCCTCCTTGAGTAACGTGACGACAAGCGCCCGACTCTAGTACGGCTTGCTGATGCCCGCCATGCGCAGGTAGACCATGGCGGCCCATGCCACGGCTGCGCGGCGCAGGGTGGCCCACCAGCCGCGCGCCACCGGCGGCGCGGTCACCTCGCGCGACACCGCCAGCGCCTGTTCGAAGTGGCCGGTGAGCTCGTGGTTGAACTGCGCGTCGCTGACGATCGCGTTCGCTTCCAGGTTCAGCAACAGCGACAGCGGGTCGATGTTGGAGCTGCCCACCGTGGCCCAGTCGTCGTCGACGATCGCGATCTTGGCGTGCAGGTAGGCCGGCATGTACTCGAAGATGCGCACGCCCAGCGACAACAGTTCGTCGTACATCACCGTGGCCGCCAGGCCGGCGATGCGGTAGTCCAGCTTGCCCTGCAGCAGCAGCCGCACCTTCACGCCGCGGCGCGCGGCCTGGCGCAGCGCGCGCCGGAACGCATGGCCTGGGTAGAAGTAGGCGCAGACGATGTCGATGCGGTGCTGCGCGCGCTGCAGGGCCTCGATGTAGCTGCGCTCGATCGCGCTGCGCTGGCGCAGGTTGTCGCGCACCACGAAGGCCACGCGGACGGGGGACGGATCCAGCACGCCGGGCAGCAGCTCGTCCTTGCGCGGCGTGATGCGCAACCGGCGCAGCAGGCCGCGGGCGCTCTGCACCGGACGCGCGCTGCGCACCAGCGCCTTCACCTCGTCGCGCCAGTCGTGCCCGAAGGCGGCACGCGTCCACATCGCGCGCGCGGTCTGCTCGATCGGCAGCACCACGGGCCCGCGCAGCTGCACCGCGAAGTCGAGCCGCGGCGCTTCGTCGGCACCGTGGCGCAGGTCGATGCGGTCGTCGATGATGTTGATGCCCCCGACGAAGGCGACGTCGCCGTCGACCACGCACAGTTTCTGGTGCATGCGGCGAAACTGCCCCGGCTGCAGCCAGGCGTACCAGCGGTCGATCGGCCGGAACACCGCCAGCGCCACGTGCTCGCCGTGCCACCAGCGGCGCAGCACCGGCAGCTCGGTACGGCTGCCGAAGCCGTCCACCACCACGCGCACGCGCACGCCGCGACGCGCGGCCGTGACCAGCGCGTCGGCGACACGCTGCGCCGTCGGGTCGTCATAGAAGATGTAGGTTGCCACCCACACCTCGTGCTGCGCCCGCTCGATCGCGCGGATCATCGCGGGAAACAGCGCGTCGCCGCCGGCCAGCAGCTGCACGTCGTTGCCGCCCAGGAAGAGCGCGCTCGGGTGTGCGTACCAGGCGGTCAGGTCGGCGCGCGACGGTCCATACGCGGCGCGCTGACGATCGACGCGGCGGCGCTTGCGCATCGGGGGCGTGGGTTCAGGCGGGTTCGAGCTCTGCCACCAGCGGCAGGTGATCCGACATGCGGGCCCAGGCCGGGCCGCGCGGCACGAAGGTGGACACGCAGCGCATGCCGCGCAGGTAGATGCGGTCGAGCTGGAACACCGGCACGCGCGACGGGAACGTGGCGCGCTCCACCCCCGACGGCGGGCGCGCGCGCTCGAGGCCGATGGCCTCCATCGGCCCGTCCAGCTTCTCGCCCCAGTCGTTGAAGTCGCCCGCCACCACCAGCATCTGGTCCGCAGGCACGTGCGTCTCGATGAAGGCGGCCAGCCGCTGCACCTGGCGCACGCGACTGGCGTGGATCAGCCCGAAGTGCGCCACCACCGCATGCACGGTCATGCCGTGCCAGTGCACCGGCACGTGCAGCAGGCCGCGCTGCTCGAAGCGGTGGTCCGACACGTCGTGATGGCCGATGTCGCCGATCGGCCAGCGCGCCAGCAGCGCATTGCCGTGTTCGCCGTGGCGCGTGACGCAGTTGGTGCGGTAGGCCACCTCGTAGCCCTCGGGCGCCAGGTACTCGGCCTGCCCCAGCTCCGGCCAGCCGAACGACGAACGGTCGAACTGGCGCGCGTGCTGGCGGTGATACAGCCGCACCTCCTGCAGGAACACGAGGTCGGCGTCCAGTGCCTCCACGCCGAGCCCGAGGTTGTGGATCTCGAGCCGCTTGGCCGGGCCCATGCCCCGCACACCCTTGTGGATGTTGTAGGTGGCCACGCGCATCACCATGCCTGTCGCGGCAAAGGGCGGCAGGAACGAGGAGTGCAAGGGGTTCATCGCGTGGTTGCGGGCGCTGTCCAACATGCCTCGATCAAGGCAGTTTGCATTCCCAGCATCATGCCTCGTCCGACCCTGCAAAGCGCGGCAGCATCAGGATCGCCTCGGCGTTCGACGGCGAGAAGCAGCGGTCGGCCGCCTCGCGCCACGGCAGCCAGGCATGGCGCAGGTGCTCGCGTGGCGCCAGCTGCACCGGGATGTCGCGCGGCACGCGCAGCCCGAACACGTGCTCCGTGTTGTGCGTCACGCCCGGTGCGTAGCGATGCCGCCACACCGGGTAGATCTCGTACAGGTTGCTCAGGCCCCAGTCGCGCAGCTGGTTGAGCGGCACCTCCGGCGAGCCGACACGGATGCCCGTCTCTTCGGCCACCTCACGTGCCGCGGTGTCCACCAACGACTCCTCGGGCGTGTCCTTCGAGCCGGTGACGCTCTGCCAGTAGCCCGGGTGATCGGCGCGCTCGATCAACAACACCTGGAGGTCGGCGCTGTGGATCACCACCAGCACCGACTCCGGGATCTTGAAGGACCGTGCAGGCGCCGCAGGGTTCACGCCGCTTGAGGATTGCGCAGCCGGATGTGCAACTCGCGCAGCTGCTTTTCATCGACAGGGCTGGGCGCCCCGGTGAGCAGGCATTGCGCGCGCTGCGTCTTCGGGAACGCGATGACGTCGCGGATCGACTCGGCCTTGGTCATCAGGGTGACCAGGCGATCCAGGCCGAAGGCGATGCCGCCGTGCGGCGGCGCGCCGTACTGCAGCGCGTCGAGCAGGAAGCCGAACTTCTGCTGCGCCTCCTCGGGCCCGATCTTGAGCGCCGAGAACACCTTGCTCTGCACCTCGGCGCGGTGGATCCGCACCGAGCCGCCGCCCAGCTCCCAGCCGTTGAGCACCATGTCGTAGGCCTTGGCGACGCAGGCGCCGGGGTCGCTGTCCATCAGGTCCTCGTGGCCGTCCTTGGGCGCGGTGAACGGATGGTGCACCGCGTTCCAGCGGCCTTCTTCCTCGTCGTACTCGAACATCGGGAAGTCGACCACCCACAGCGGGGCCCACCGGTCCTCGAACAGGCCCTTGGCGCGGCCGAACTCACTGTGCCCGATCTTGACGCGCAAGGCGCCCAGCGCGTCGTTGACCACCTTGGCCTTGTCCGCGCCGAAGAAGATCAGGTCGCCGTTGGCCGCGCCGGTGCGCTTGAGGATCTCGTCGAGTGCGCGGTCGTGCAGGTTCTTCACGATCGGGCTCTGCAGGCCCTCGCGGCCCTTGGCGATGTCGTTCACCTTCACCCAGGCCAGACCCTTGGCGCCATAGATCTTCACGAACTCGGCGTAGCCGTCGATCTCGCCGCGGCTCATCTCGCCGCCGCCGGGCACGCGCAGCGCGGCCACGCGGCCGCCCGGTGTGGTGGCCGGCGTGGAGAACACCTTGAAGTCGACGTCGACCATCACGTCGGTGAGCTCGGTGAACTCGAGCTTGACCCGCAGGTCGGGCTTGTCGGAGCCGTAGCGGTGCATCGCCTCGCTGTACTTCATCACCGGGTAGTCGCCCAGCTCCACGCCCAAGGTGGTCTGGAACACGTGCCGGATCATTCCTTCGAACAGCGTGCGGATCTCCTGCTCCGTGAGGAATGAGGTCTCGATGTCGATCTGCGTGAACTCGGGCTGGCGATCGGCGCGCAGGTCTTCGTCGCGGAAG
>CAMLIZ010000020.1 GCA_946480245.1 uncultured Pseudomonadota bacterium | reverse complement strand
GACCTGCAGTTCCCGCACCACGAGAACGAGATCGCGCAGAGCGAGGGCGCCAACGGCCAGCAGTTCGCGCGCTACTGGCTGCACAACGGCTTCCTCAATGTGGACAACGAGAAGATGTCGAAGTCGCTCGGCAACTTCTTCACCATTCGCGACGTCCTCAAGCGCTACGACGGCGAGACGCTGCGCTTCTTCATGCTGCGCACGCACTATCGCAGTCCGTTCAATTTCAGCGACGCCAATCTCGACGACGCGCGCAACGCATTGCGGCGCCTGTACACCGCGCTCGATGGTGTTGAGGTTGCGGCTACCGAGGTGGATTGGGACCAGCCCCAAGCTGCTGCCTTCCGTGCCGCCATGAACGACGACTTCAACACGCCGGTGGCGGTTGCAGTGCTGTTCGAGCTGGCGCACGAACTCAACCGCACACGATCGCCGGGCACCGCGGCCTTGCTCAAGGGGCTGGCGAGCACCCTCGGGGTGCTGCAGCAGGTGCCGCGCGCCTACCTGCAAGGCGGCAGCGCACTCGACGAGGTGAGCATCCAGCAGCGGATCACGGCGCGAGCCGAAGCCAAGAAGGCGCGCAACTTCGCCGAGGCCGACCGAATCCGCCAGGAGCTCGCTGCGCAAGGCGTGCTGCTGCAGGATTCGCCTCAAGGCACTACCTGGGTCAAGGCCTGAGCGCGTGGCGAAACCGGAAGCGGGCGTGACGCCCGATTACTGGGACGATGCGTGCAAGCATCTGGCGCGGCGCGACCGCGTGATGCGCAAGCTGATCCCGCAATTCGGTGAGGCGCGCCTGCAAAGCCGCGGCGATGCGTTCACCACCCTGGCCCGATCCATCGTCGGGCAGCAGATATCGGTGAAGGCGGCGCAGTCTGTGTGGGAGCGCTTCGCCGAGGCCGCAGGCGGCCCGAGGACGAGGCTGTCACCGGCGGCTGTGCTTGCACTCGACACCTCGGCTCTGCGAGCGGCTGGCTTGTCGGCCCGCAAGGCCGAATACCTGAACGACCTCGCGCAGCATTTTGAATCCGGGCTCGTGCATGTGCGCCAATGGCAGCAGATGGACGACGAGGCGATCATCGACGAACTGGTCGCCATACGCGGCATCGGCCGCTGGACCGCCGAGATGTTCCTGATCTTCCATTTGATGCGGCCCAACGTGCTGCCGCTGGACGACCTGGGGCTGCTGAAGGGCATCTCCACCAACTACTTCAGCGGCGAGCCGGTTTCGCGCGCCGAAGCGCGTGAACTGGGCGACGCCTGGGCGCCGTTTCGGTCTGTAGCCACATGGTACATTTGGCGCAGCCTCGATCCGCTGCCCGTGGACTACTGAAGCCAACGGGCCCGCAAAGCGCCTACTTCAGGCGTCTTCTCGAACCCAACTCGAAGAATCGGATGAGCAAACGACATTTCCTGGAATTCGAGCAGCCGATCGCCGAACTCGAGTCGAAGATCGAAGAGCTGCGCTACGTGCAGAGCGAGTCGGCCGTGGACATCTCGGAAGAGATCGAACGGCTGGACAAGAAGAGCCTGCAGCTCGCCAAGGACATCTACTCCAATCTCACGCCCTGGCAGGTGACGCAGATCGCGCGTCACCCGCAGCGGCCGTACACGCTCGACTACGTCAACGACCTCTTCAGCGATTTCCAGGAGCTGCACGGCGACCGCTCGTTCGCGGACGACCTGTCGATCGTCGGCGGCCTCGCGCGCTTCAACGGGCAGGCCTGCATGGTGGTGGGCCAGCAGAAGGGCCGCGACACCAAGGAGCGCGCGGCCCGCAATTTCGGCATGTCGCGCCCCGAGGGCTACCGCAAGGCGCTGCGCCTGATGAAGCTGGCCGAGAAGTTCGGACTGCCGTTGTTCACCTTCGTCGACACGCCCGGCGCTTACCCGGGCATCGGCGCCGAAGAGCGCGGGCAGAGCGAGGCAATCGGCCGCAACATCTTCGAGATGGCGCAGCTCGAGGTGCCCATCATCACCACGATCATCGGCGAGGGAGGCTCGGGCGGCGCGCTGGCCATCAGCGTGGCCGATCAGGTGCTGATGCTGCAGTTCTCGGTGTACTCGGTGATCTCCCCCGAGGGCTGCGCCTCCATCTTGTGGAAGACCGCCGAGCGGGCATCCGACGCGGCCGAGGCCTTGGGCATCACGGCCCACCGCCTGAAGGCACTGGGGCTGATCGACAAGATCGTCAGCGAGCCGGTGGGCGGGGCGCACCGCGACCCCAAGCACATGTGCGCGCAGCTCAAGCGGGCGCTCAACGAGTCGCTGCGCCAGGTGATCGACCTCAAGCCGAAGGAACTGCTGCAGCGGCGCTACGAGCGGCTGCAGTCCTACGGGCGCTTCAGCGACACCAAGGAGCGCTAGCCGCTCATGGCCTTCGCGCGCTGCGTCGGCGTGGCGTTCAGCGGAGGCCGCGATTCCACCGCGTTGCTGCATGCCACGCTGCGCCAGGCGCAGGCGCTCGGCGTGCACGTGGCCGCGCTGCACGTGCATCACGGGCTGCAAGCGCAGGCTGATGCCTGGGTGACCGCCTTGCGGCGGCGCTGCGCGCGTTGGGCGCGAGACGGGGCGCCGCTGTCGTTTGCCGTGCGCCGTCTGACCGGCAGACCGCAACCCGGTGAGAGCGTCGAAGCCTGGGCGAGGCGCGAGCGCTACCTCGCCCTGGGCGAGATGGCGCGCGAGGCGGGTGCCACGCTCGTGTTGCTGGGCCATCACCGTCGCGACCAGGCGGAGACGCTGCTCCTGCAAGCGCTGCGTGGTGGTGGCGCGTCGGCCCTGGCGGCGATGCCGCGCACGGCGCAACGGGCGGGCATCACCTGGGCGCGCCCTTGGCTTGCCATGCCGCGCAGCGCCATCGAGGGCTATGTAACCACGCATCGCCTGCGCTACATCGACGATGAAAGCAACGGCGATCCGCGCTTTGCGCGCAACCGGCTGCGGCTCGCAGTGTGGCCTGCGCTTGCGACAGCGTTTCCTGAGGCCGAAGCGGCGCTGCATCGGGCTGCACAACGGGCACAGCAGGAGGCGGCCTGCCTGGCGGAACTGGCCCACGATGATCTTGCCCGCGTCAGCGAGGGCGATCACCTGGCGCTGGACGCCTGGGCGGCGCTGTCGCCGGCCCGGCGCGCCAACAGCCTGCGTGCATGGCTGCGGGCACGATGCGGCCGGGGTGCAGTGGATTCGCTGGTCGACCGGCTGCTCGACGAACTGCCTCGTGCGCGAAGCCCCGCCCGCTGGCCAGCCTCCGGCGGCGAGGTGCGGCGATATCGCGGGTTGGCCCAATGGTGCCCTCATGCGCCGAACCCGGCTGTGACGCCGGAGCAGCACATTGCGATCACCAAGCCGGGTTCTTACCCGCTGCCTGCCTGGCACGCCGTGCTGCATGTGCATGTGGTCGACGAAGGCGGTGTGGCGTTGCAGCGGTTGCTCGATGCACGGTTGGCACCGCGTTGTGGTGGCGAGCAGTTCCAGCGTGGCGCGCGCGGTGTGCCGCGCGCCCTGAAGAAGCAGTACCAGGCGGCCGGCCGGCCTGCCTGGGAGCGCAGCGCGCCGCTGCTGTACTGCGGCGATCAACTTGCGTTCGTGCCAGGGCTCGGCCTGGACGGGCGCATGCTGGCTGCGCCGGGCACCGTGCAGGTCGCGCTGCGCTGGGAGTCGAAGCCCGACGGCATCTCCTCGGGAAACCCCTAGGCAGGCCTTTAGAATCGCGAGTTCGCGGTCTGACGGCCGCCCGCCTTTCCCACTGCCTCGAGACTCCCCGAGAGAGCTCCCATGTCATTGATCGTTCACAAGTACGGCGGCACGTCGATGGGCTCCACAGAGCGCATTCGCAATGTCGCGAAGCGGGTGGCCAAATGGGCCCGTGCAGGCCACCAGATGGTGGTGGTGCCCTCGGCGATGAGCGGCGAAACCAATCGCCTGCTTGGCCTTGCAAAAGAGCTGGCACCCGAGATCAGCACGCCGGACGTGATGCGCGAGTTGGACATGATCGCGGCCACGGGCGAACAGGTTTCGGTGGGATTGCTGTCGATCGCGCTGCAAAGCGAAGGTCTGCAGGCGGTGAGCTATACCGGCTGGCAGGTGCCGATCGAAACCGACTCTGCCTATACCAAGGCACGCATCCAGAGCATCGACGACAAGAAGGTTCGAGCCGACCTGGCCGCGGGCAAGGTGGTGATCATCACCGGCTTCCAGGGCATCGACCCGGACGGCAACATCACCACGCTCGGCCGTGGCGGGTCCGACACCTCGGCCGTGGCCGTGGCGGCGGCGATGAAGGCCGACGAATGCCTGATCTACACCGACGTGGACGGCGTCTACACCACCGACCCACGGGTAGTGGCGGATGCCCGGCGCCTGCAAAAGATCACCTTCGAGGAGATGCTCGAGATGGCGAGCCTGGGCTCCAAGGTGCTGCAGATCCGCTCGGTCGAGTTCGCCGGCAAGTACCGCGTGCCGCTGCGCGTGCTGTCCAGCTTCACGCCCTGGGACATCGACCTGAACGAGGAAGCCCACTCGGGCACGTTGATCACCTTTGAGGAAGACGAGAACATGGAACAAGCCATCGTGTCGGGCATCGCGTTCAACCGCGACGAGGCCAAGCTCACCGTGATGGGTGTGCCGGACAAGCCCGGCATCGCGTACCAGATCCTGGGGCCGATCGCCGACGCCAATATCGACATCGACGTGATCATCCAGAACGTGTCGCACGACGGGAAGACCGACTTCTCGTTCACGGTGCACCGCAACGATTACGCGCGCGCCCTCGACCTGCTGAAGTCGCAGGTGGGTCCGGCATGCAACGCAACTCAAGTGATCGGCGACCCGAAGATCTGCAAGGTGAGCATCGTCGGGATCGGCATGCGCAGCCACGTGGGCGTGGCCAGCAAGATGTTCCGCGCGTTGAGCGAAGAGGGCATCAACATCCAGATGATCAGCACGAGCGAGATCAAGACCAGCGTGGTGATCGACGAGAAGTACATGGAGCTCGCGGTGCGCGCGCTGCACAAGGCCTTCGACCTCGACGCGCAACGCAGCTGACGAGTCGATTGCCGCTATACTGCGGCGCTTCCGGCTTGGAGACGTGACCGAGTGGCCGAAGGTGCTCCCCTGCTAAGGGAGTATGTGGGCAAAACCTGCATCGAGGGTTCGAATCCCTCCGTCTCCGCCAACGCAGAAGCCCCGCATCGCGGGGCTTTTTCTTTGCGTGCTCGACGGCTTCAGCTTCAAGCAGCCATCCGGCCGGGCCCCAGCATCAGGTCCTGCACCCACAGGGTGGACTGCGGCACGGCTTGTTGCCGCTGAGGCAAGGGCTGGTGCCGCAGCCCGATGGCCACTCGGCCGGTCCAATAGACAAGGCGGCCCGATCCGGGCAGGACGACGGGCCCAATATGCCCCGGCGGAATGTCCACCGGAGGCACGGCAGTGTGGTGACGAATCGAGCGACCCAGGGCCTCGAATTCAACCGGCATGGCGATCTCCCACGGATTTGCTGGTTTGTGTAACGAGCAATGGGTGTTCCCGCGCGGGGGTCCCACACCCCCTCGATCAGGCGGGCACGCTGCCTGCCGAAGGAAGAGGCCCGACGCCTGAAGGAGACCGCCCGATGTACTGCCATACCCCACCCCCCGTTCCCGGTTGGCGCCCAGCCAACACCAAGCTGCCGATGCTGGACGAGCTGGACTTGCCGTTCCCGCCGGATCTGGACACCGACGAGCCGGATCCCGTGCCCGAGCCGCCTGAGTACGGGCCGGTACCGAGCGTGATCCTTCACTGAGGAGGCGCCGCTTTCCCTTCGGAGTGTTCGCGATGCCGTGGCCCCGTCGACTGCGCGCCCACCCGGTGGCCAGCGGCCTCGGCCTGGTGCTGCTGGCGTTGATGCTGGCGTTCGGCATTTGCGAGTGGAAGGGCTGGCCGTTTCTACGTGCTCCCTTGCAGCGCACGTTGAGCCAGCGGCTGGACCGCGACGTGCGCATCGGCTCTGGTTTCACCCTTCACCTGTTGCGCTCCTTCCGCCTGCGCACGGACCTGCTGGCGATCGGGCCGCCTCGGTGGGCGCCGAAGGCCGGCGACGACAAGTTCTTCGAAGCGCATGACGTGCAGCTGCAATTGCCTTGGTCCACGCTGTGGAACGTGGCAATGGCCCGGCGTGGCGGTCCGCTGCATGTGAGTGCGCTCGAGGTGGGGCGCTTCGACGCAGTACTCTGGCGTCGCCCTGACGGGCGCGCCAACTGGGACTTCAAGCGCGCGCAGTCGGCGAGCAACGGCACGGCTGCCGAGTTGCCCGAGTTCGATCGCCTGGTGGTGCGCAATGGACGCTTGTCGCTGGACGATGCGCCCACGGGACTTACGCTGCATGCGCAGGCCGAGACCCAGGAGGGCCTCACTGCAGGCCCGCAGGCGGGCCTGCAGATCCGTGGCGACGGCCGCTATCGCGAGGGTGACTTCAACTTCACGATGCGATCCACCGGCGTGCTGCCGCTGATCGAGCCCGAGGGCTCCGGCGTGTCCGTGCCGATCACGCTGCACGGGCACACGCCGCAGGCGCAGGTGGTGTTCGAGGGCCAGGCGCGCGACGTGATCCACCTGGATGCGCTCACCGGCAGCTTCCGCGTCAGCGGGCGGTCCCTGGCGGAGGTGGGCGCGCCGTTCGGCGTCACGCTACCTACTACCGCCCCCTTCGAGACCGATGGCAAGCTGGCGAAGGACGGCGAGCTGTGGAAGGTGGGCGTTGCACGGCTCGACGTGGGCTCCAGCCGTCTCGCGGGCGACTTCAGCTTCGACCGCCGGCCCAAGGTGCCCCTGCTCAGCGGCATCCTGCGGGGCCAACGGCTCGACCTGCACGACCTGGGCCCGGCCTTCGGCGCGCCGGTGGAAGGTGCGCCCAATCCACCGCGCCCGCCAGGTCGGCTGTTCCCCGATCGCGAGTTCAATATCCCGTCGCTGCAACGCATGAACGCGGACGTGGGCGTGGAGCTGCAGCATGCGGATCTGCATACTGCGCTGCTGGCACCCCTGGAGCCGCTGAAGGGCCACATCGTGCTGCGCGACGGCATGCTGCGCATCGAGCAGTTGCTGGCGCGCACCTCGGGCGGCGAGATCAAGGGCGCCGTGGAGCTGGACGGGCGCAAGGTGCAGCACCCGGTGTGGAAAGGTGACTTGCGCATCTCAGGCGTGCAGTTGGCGCGGTGGCTGCAGCTGCACGACACGCACGGCAAGCCGGGCGCCGCGGCCAGCGGCAACCCGCCGGCCAAGCGCTACATCACGGGGCGCCTTGGCGGGCACCTGCAGTTCACCGGCCGCGGCCGTTCGGTGGCCGACATGATGGGGTCGCTGGACGGCACACTGGCCGCCTGGGTGAACGACGGCCGCGTGTCGCACCTGGCGATGGAGGCCGCCGGCATCGACCTCGCCCAAGCCATCGGCGTGCTGGTGCGTGGTGACGACGCGCTGCAGATGACGTGCGCAGTGGCGCAGTTCACCGCGCGCGACGGCGTCTTGCGCAGCGACGTGGCGTTGATCGACTCGCCCGACACCACGATCATCGTCAACGGCGACATCTCGTTGGCCAAGGAGCAGTTGGCGCTGGTGGCGCACGCCGACCCGAAGGATTTTTCACCGGTGGCGCTGCGCGCGCCGATCCACGTGGAGGGCAGCTTCCGCAAGCCCCATGTACGGCTGGAGACCAAGCCGATCGCGGTGAAGGCGGTGACGGCCGTGGCGCTGGGCGTGGTGAACCCGCTGGCCGCGTTGATCCCCCTTATGGACCCCGGGCAGAAGGCACCTGAAGGCTGCAGCCAGGCGCTGAACCAGCTGCGCAGCGTGCGAGGCGTGGAGCCCGCAAAGGTGCAGACTTCCGGCACCGAGAAGGCTGCAGGCGGCAACAAGGCCGCGCCGGCCCGGCAACCCGCACCGCAGGAGCCGAAGGGGCCGATGGGCTCGCAGGCCACCACCGGCCCTTCGGCGCCGCCAGGTCCGCGCCACTGAGGGTGGCGTGCACGCCCCGCTGCTACTTCTCGTCGCCGGCTGACGCCTCCTGGGCGTATTCCTTCAGCCGGTTGTAGAGCGTCTTCAGGCTCACGCCGAGGGCGGCGGCGGTCTTTTCCTTGTGGTTGCCGAAGCGCTGCAGCGTGGCCAGGATCAGAGTGCGCTCCACCTCGGCCAGCGGGGTGCCCACCCGCACGGTGATCGTGGCCCCATCACCGACAGCCGGGCGCGGCGAGTCGAATTCGATCCACTCGTCGTCGATCTCGTGGCCTTCGGTCATCAGGTACAGACGCTGCACCACGTTGCGCAGCTCACGCACGTTGCCGGGCCAGCGGTACTGGCGCAGCTTGTCGAGCGCGCGCTGTGCGAAGCGCTTGTTCTGGCCCTCTCGGCGGCAGATGTCCTGCAGGAAATGGTCGGCCAGCAGCGGGATGTCGTCCAGCCGGTCCTGCAGCGGCGGCAGGTGGATCGGGAAGACATTGAGCCGATACAGCAGGTCTTCGCGCAGCTTGCCGGAAGTGACCGCCTGTTCGGGCACCCGATTGGTGGCCGCGATCACGCGCACGTCGGTTTCCTGCGCGGTGGTGGAGCCCACGCGCATGAAGGTGCCGGTCTCCAGCACGCGCAGCAGCTTGACCTGCAGCTCCAGCGGCATCTCGGTGATTTCGTCGAGGAACAAGGTGCCGCCGTGCGCCCGCTCGAAGAAGCCCAGGTGCTGGCGGTCGGCGCCGGTGAAGCTGCCCTTCTCGTGGCCGAAGATCTCGCTCTCGATCAGGTGCGGCGAGATCGCGCCGCAGTTGACTGCGAGGAACGGCTGCTTGCGGCGCCGCGACAGGTCGTGGATGGTGCGCGCGGCCACCTCCTTGCCGGTGCCGCTCTCACCGGTGATCAGCACCGTGACGGCCGTGCCTGCCACGCGGGAGATCTGCTCGTACACGCGCTGCATCGCTGCGGAGCGGCCCCACATGTGGCCGAAGCGCCCGGTCTTGTCGAACTCCGACTTCATGTCGGCGATCTCGGCCTTCAGGGCCGAGGGCTTCATCACGCGGCCCAGGATGCCCTGCAGCTGCTTGATGTTGATCGGCTTGATCAGGTAGTCGGCTGCGCCCATGCGCAAGGCCTGGATCGAGGTTTCCAGGCTGGCGTGGCCGGTGATCAGTACCACCTCGGTGTTGGCCAGCGTCTCGGGCTCCTTGAACAGATCCATTCCGCTGCCGTCGGGAAGCATCAGGTCGAGCAGCACGATGTCGGGCTCGCGCATCGCGAGGTGACGGCGTGCGTCGCGCAGGCTGTGCGCGGTGGCTGCGGTGAAGCCTTCGCTGGCGATCAGGGCGGCCATCATTTCGGCCGAGTCGGCATCGTCTTCGACGATGAGAGCGTGTCCCATGTTTTCCCTCTTCGTGGCGTGCTTGTTAAGCGAAGGCGCGCGGCGCGCCGCCGCCGGCGGGGCAAAGAGCAATTATGGAACCGGGGCTTCGCAAGGCATTGAAACGGAGTGTCATAGTCGATTTTCTTCAGGGTGATGGCGCGCGGCGCCGAGCAGTTGCTGCAGCGTGCTGCGCAACTGCTCAGGATCCATCGGCTTGCCCAGATGGGCGTCGAAGCCGGCGGCGATGGCGCGTGTGCGGTCGCTGGGGCTCGCGAATGCGGTGACGGCCACTGCAGGCATGCGCGGCTCGCCGCGCTCGCGGTGCAGCGCGCGCACCCGCGCGATGAAGCTGTAGCCGTCCTCGCCCGGCATCGCGACGTCGGAGATCAGCACTTCGGGCCGCTGCTGCGGGCTCACGGTGCGCAGGTACTCGAAGCCCTGCGCCGCATCAGGAAAGAACATGGCCTCCACGGACTGGTCGCGCAGCAGCAGCTGCAGGATCTGTCGGCCTTCCGGGTCGTCCTCGAGCACCACGACGCGGCGGCCCGCAAGCGCCGGTGCCGGCGACGCGGGCAGGGTGTCGCCTGCGTGCGCGGTTTGCTCGGGCAGCGGTGCGGGCAGCTCGATGGTGAACGTCGCGCCCCGGTCCGGCCCCTCGCTGTGCGCCTGCAGGCGACCGCCGTGCAGCTCGACCAGCTGGCGCGCCAGCGCAAGCCCGAGTCCAAGGCCGCCCTGGCGCCGGGTGCTCGAAGTGCCGCCGCCCTGACGGAACGGCTCGAACACGCGCTGCAGCTGCGCCGGCTCCAGGCCCACGCCGCTGTCGACCACCTCGATGGCCACCCGCTGCGGCCCGCGCCGCTCGCTGCGCACACTGATGCGGCCTTCGGCCGGCGTGAACTTGACCGCGTTCGACAGCAGGTTGACGAGGGCCTGGCGCAGCCGCTCCGGGTCGGCCTGCAGCACCGGCACATCCGGCGCATGCGAGGTGGTCAGTTGCAGGCGCTTGTCGTTGGCCTGCGGGCGCAGCGTGTCCACCGCCTGCTCGATCAGCGCCTGCAAGGGCGTGGTGCGCGGCTCGAGCTTGACCTTGCCGCGCAGCAGACGCTGCGTGTCGAGCAGGTCGTCCACCATGCGTGCCTGTGCGGACACGTTGCGGTCGATCGCGTCCAGCGGCCGCAGCTGGCTTTCCGGCAGGTTGAGGCTCTTGCGCAGCACATGAGCCCAGCCGCGGATCGCGTTCAACGGCGAGCGCAGCTCGTGCGACACCACCGCCAGGAACTCGTCCTTCGCGGAAGCCAGGGCCTCGGCTTCGCTGCGCGCAGCCCGCTCGCGCGTCAGCAGATCCTCGGATTCCAGGTCGCGCAGCTTGCGCTCGGTGATGTCCTCGGCGATGCCGCCGATGCGCA
This sequence comes from uncultured Pseudomonadota bacterium, assembly GCA_946480245.1. The sequence continues at coordinate 32,758 of CAMLIZ010000020.1, read as the reverse complement.
GCACGCGGCCGTCGGCCTCCTGCAGGTGGAAGCGGCGGTCGCGGATCCACAAGGTGCCGCCGTCGGCGCGCTGCAGCCGGTATTCGCGCACCGGTTCGTGCTCGTGTGCGCTGGCGCTGCTGGCATAGAAGGGCGAGGGCAGGGCTGCGCGGTCCTCGGGCTGCACCGCGGCGACCCAGGCGGTGGGGTCGGCCTGCAGCACCGGCGCGGCGATGCCCCACAGGCGCTCGAAGGCCGGGCTCACGTAGAGCAGTTCGCCGCGTGCGAGGTCGGCGAACCAGAACACGTCGTCGCTGCTCTGCGCGAACTGGCGGAAGCGCTGCTCGCTGTCCTGCAGGGCGAGCAGGGCGCGCCGGCGGTGCGTGATGTCGTAGGCGATGCACAGCACGCTTTCCACCCGGCCGGCCGCGTCGGTCTCGGGGATCAGGCGACAGTCGTAGTGCCGCTCCTCGCCGCCCGGCGAAGGCGAGCTGAACTCGCTCTGCTGCTCTTCGCGCAAGGTGAACGCGCGCAGCGCCGCGCCGCGCCATGCGTCGGCCACCGCGGCAGGCAAGCCGGCCTCTGCGGCGGTGCGGCCCACCAGGTCGGCCGGCGCGATGCCGAATGCCTGGCGCACCGCCTGGTTGGCATACACATGGCGCAGCTGGCGGTCGAGCCGGGTGATGGCATCGGGCGCGTTGTCCACCAGGGTGCCGAACTCGCGCTCGCGCCGGTCGAGTGCGTCTTCGACGCGCTTCTCGTGGTCGATCTCGGTCAGCAGGCCGCACCACCACTGCAGCCGGCCCTGCGCATCGCGCAGCGCCTCGGCGCGCCACTGGTGCCAGCGGAATTCGCCACTCGCATGCAGCAGGCGCAGCTGGCACTCGAGCCGGTCCAGGTTGGAGCGTTGGCCACGCTGCCATTCGTCGAGCAGGCGCACGTGGTCGGCTGCCGGCATCAGGTCGGCCCAGTGCTCGGCGAGCTCGCGCACATCGCGCAGGCCGGTGTAGGCCAGCCAGCGGCGATTGACGTGGCAGGTGCTGCCGTCGGCGCTGCAGGCGAACAGCAGCACCGGGAGCGCGTGCGCGAGCACGGCCTGCAACGGCAGGCCGCCGTCGGCACCGTCGATCAGCTCGAGACGGGCGTGGATGGCTTGCCCCGCGTCGGAGCCCGGCGCGGCGTCGAAGCGCAGCGGCGCCTTGCCGGCGCCCTGGAGCGGGAGGCCGATCACCGGTTCGACCGAGCCGCGCCGCTCAGCGCGGCCGGCCACCGGCTCGGCCGTGCAGTCCGCGGCGGTCGTCGCGCGCAGGCGGGCGGTCGCTGACGACGACGCGGCGGGGTTCACCCGGATGCGCGCGCCGGCGTTCCACGTCCAGCTCATGGCGGCGGGCGGCGGCTTCGGAAGCAGTCGTGTGGACCATGTAATCAAGCTCCGGTGACAAGGCTCGGGTCGAGCCCGACCCCTCGAAAGCGCAAGACTCGTGCCTAGGCGCACGCCGGGCTGGCGCCGTGCGGGCGGCATGCGGGTTGCCCTGCAGCTGCAGAGCCGATCCGCAGCTGCGCACCTCGGTGCGGTGGCGTGGCAGCGGGTCTTGGCCGACTCCGTCGGGCTGGTTGCCCCAGGCCGTCGGGTTTGTCTGCGGCCGTGCCGTTCGGCAATTCGGACGGCGCAGTTTTGTACTTTCTACACAGGAGGCTTCCATGGACACCCCGAGCAGCACGACCAGCGCCAACGGCGCCGTCGGCACGAGCACCGGTACCGGCACCAACGGCGCCAGCGGCAACCCTCAGAAGGTGGTCGATCGCGTGGCCAAGACGGCCCATGAAACCGTGGACCGCGTGGCTGCGGCCGCCGGCCCGGCCATCGAGCGCTGGAGCAGCAGTGCCAGCACCGCCGGCGACACGCTGCGTGCCAAGGCCGACCAGCTCGGCCAACTCGAAGAGCAGTGGATGACGACCGCGCGCTCGTACGTGCGGGAGCATCCGTTCACCGCGGTGGCCATCGCGGCGCTGGCCGGCATGGTGATCGGCCGCATGGGCCGCTCCGACTGATCGGCGGCACGGTGGAAGCGCAGGCAAGCGGCGCACAGGCGCCGGGCGGCGACGCGCCGCATCCTTCGGCCGAGGCGCAGCATGCGCCGCTCGGTCTGCTGGATGCGGCGCGCACGCTTTGGGACGACACCCGCGGCGCGCTGATCGAGCGCGCGCGTCTGGCCATGCTGGAGGTGCGGCTGGCCGGCGTGACGCTGCTGCACATGGTGGTGTACGCCGTGGTGGTGGCCGTTCTCGCGGTCACTGCCTGGCTGGCCCTGGTGGGTGGCATCGTCGCCGCGCTGGTCGGTGCCGGGCTGCACTGGGGCTGGGGGTTGGCGATCGTGGTGATCGTCAACCTCGCGCTGGCCGCCTGGCTGGTGTTCGCGATGCTGCGCATGGTCGAGCGTGTGGGCCTGCCCAGCAGCCTGCGACGTGTGGCGGGCGAGCCGGCCGACTCGGGAGGCTGAATGGTTTTCGCCACCTTGAACAAGCTCGAGAGCGAGATCCAGGATTGCGAAGCGCGCGTGCGGCTGCACGACGTGCGCATGCGCGAGAGCGCCCACTTGCTGCGGCAGGGCGCCGCGGATGCGCTCAGCAGCAAGCTGGTGATGGCCGCCGGCGGGCTGCTGGCGGCTGGGCTCGGCTACTGGTTCGTGCGGCGTCGCCCGCGCCATGCGCACGCCGGGGACGACGAGGCCTGGGAGCAGCGCCGTTCGCGTCTTCGGCGTGCGTCCACCATAGACCGGCTGGAGCGCTGGGCGCCGTTGCTGCTGCCGCTGGTCACGCCAATGCTCAATCGGCGCGTGGCCTTGTCACTGGCCCATCTGGGGCTGCCGGTCACTGCACGCCCGGTCGTTGCGCTGCCTACGGCGCCGCAGCTCGACTTGGCCCGCTATGCCGGGCATTGGTACGAGGTGGCGCGCCTGCCTGAGCGCCACGAGCGCGATTGCGCGCGCGACGTGACGGCCGAGTACACGCTGCAAGCCGACGGCCGTGTGCTCGTGCGCAACCGCTGCATCGACGCGCGAGGCAAGACGAAGGAGGCCGAAGGCGAGCTGCGTGTTCCGGACGCGAGTCAGCCGGGGCAGGCGGAGGTGAGCTTTGCGCCGGCTTTCCTGCGTTGGTGGCCAGGCGCGTGGGCCGACTACTCGGTGCTGTTCGTCGACGACGACTACCGCTGCGCGCTGGTGGGCACGCCCGAGCGCGACCGGCTGTGGATCCTGTCGCGCACGCCAACGATGGAGCCGCACGACGTGGAAGCGCTGAAGGCGCTGGCGCTGCGCCACGGCTTCGACACGTCGCGGCTGATCAGCACGCCGCACACCTGAACGAGCAACGGGGCCCGTAAGGCCCCGCTGCGCGAGGGTCGTGTCGGCTCAAGTATTGCCGGTGCGGCCGCCGGAGTAGCTGTTGCGGTCGTCCTGACGCGTTTCGCGGCCCACCTTGTTCTGCTCGGTCGAGGAGCGGCCGCCTTGCCGATCGCTGCTGCTGCCGCTGGAGGCGGAGCCCTTGCCGCTTTGCGAGCCCGTGCCGCCCTGGCCTTGTTGCTGCTGCGGCTGCTGCTGCGACTGCTGGGGCTGCTGCTGCGGTTGCTTGCGCTGTGTCATCTGCATCTCCTGTGCTGCTGGGGGAAGGGCGCTCCGGCAAGGAGCGCCATCTGTCGGCCGGCAAGCCCGGTGCCTGCGGTGCCGCGCAGCGGCGGCGTCAGGAGGCGATGGCCAGCGGCCCCGGCGCCAGCAACGCCTGCAATGCATCGGGTGACAGCGGCGGTTGCACGCTCGCGTCGAAGCCCTGTGCCGGAGCCGACGCGCCGGCGGCAGCCAGCGCCACGATGCGCACCTGCGGTGCGGCGCCGCGCCAGGCCTGCAGCAGGCCACCGGGGTCGGACTCCACCAGCGCCGGCGGCACCAGCACCAGGGCGTCGCTCAGTGCCGCATCGGCCAGTGCCTGCAAGGCGGCGGCTGCGTCGGGCACGTGGGTGATGCACAGCGCCGTGTCGTCGAGCAGCGATTCGAGCGCGCCGGCGGTCTGGCCCTCGTCGCCCACCAGCAGCAGCGGGCGCGGTGCATCTGCGTGGGCAGCGGGCGACAGCAGACCGGGCAGGCGCACCACGAAGCAGCTGCCGCGGCCCTGTCCCGGGCTGCTGGCCTGCACGCTGCCGCCGTGCAGATCCACCAGGCGGCGCACCAGCGTGAGCCCGAGGCCCAGGCCGGCCTGACGCTGCTGCAGCGCTCGCTCGCCCTGCACGAACACGTCGAACACGCGGGCCAGCAGCTCGGGCGGGATGCCCACGCCGTCGTCCTCCACGCGCAGCTCCGCCAAGCCTTGCGCGGCGGCCAGCGTGAGGGTGATGTGCCCGGCGCCCGGCGTGTACTTGGCGGCATTGGTGAGCAGGTTGCTCACCACCTGCTCGATGCGCATGGCGTCCACCTCGGCTTGCACCGGGGCCAGCTGCAGCGTGAGCGTGTGTTCCTTGAAGCGGCCTGCCAGGCGCAATGCGCTGGCGCTGCGCCACACCAGCCGCGCCAGTTGCACCGGCTGGCGGGTGAGCTGCATCTTGCCGGCGCTGCTGCGTGCGAGGTCGGTGATGTCGTTCATCAGGCCCGCCAGCTGCCGGGTCTGGCGCGCGATCACGCGGCGTGCGCTCTGGGCGCTGTCGTGCGCCGGGCCGACCCGGTTGATCACCTCGATCGCGGCGGTGATCGCGCTCAACGGGTTGCGCAGCTCGTGGCCGAGCATCGCCAGGAATTCGTCCTTGCCACGATTGATCTGCTCGGCGGCCTCGCGTGCCTGCTGCTCGCGCTGCACCAGCGCCTGCCGCTCCACCAGCAGCGCCTGAAACTCGTCCGCGCGCGCCTGCAGCGCCTGCATGGCGGCGTGGCGCTGCGCGTCGGCATCGTGCAACGCGTCTCGCAGCGCGGCGATCTCGCGCACCGCCACGTGCCCCCGTACGCCGCCGGGGCCCTGCTCAGCCAGTGCGCGTACCGGCTCGGCCACGCGGCGCGCCACCTGCAGGGCCAGCGCCAGCCCGACCAGCAGCGACAGCAGCGCAGCGCCGATCACCGAGGCCAGTGCGGCCAGCTCGGCCCATGCCGGCTTGGCGCTGGTGAAGCCGGCGCCTACCCACCAGCCGGCGCCGTCCACCTGCTGCAATGTGGGCAAGGGCATGGCCGCGCGTGGCCCGAGCAGCGGGCGGTGTTCGGGCTCGCGCAGCGCCTGCGCCTGCTCGGTGATCGACATCGTGCGGCCCGCCAGCTGTGGCGCCTTGCGGCTGAGCGCGATCACGCGCTCGTGCGCGTCCATCAGCGACACGAATCCGTCGGGCGGCGCATCCGCCTCGTCCACCAGGCGCTGCCACTGGGCGGCGCCGATGACCGCGGCGAGCAGGTAGCGCCCGTGCGGCGTGCGCACCGGCAGCTCCACCGCGGTGGCCAGGGGCTGGCCGGGGGCACGCCGGATCAGGTCGCCCACGCGGGGCGCATCGCCTTCGAGCGGCGCCAGCGTGGGCGCCTCGCCGTGGGTGGCAAACAACGGCCGGCCCTGCTCGTCGGCCAGCACCAGCGTTTGCCAGTTGGTGCGCGGCAGCGGCCAGCGCTGCAGCTGGCGCTGGAACGCCGCCACATCGCCCGCGTGCAGCGCCGCATCATGCGAGATCAGCTCCAGCGCCTCGGCCGACGACGCCAGCTCGCGCTGCACCATCACCGCCACCGAGCTGGCCAGGCGGTACAGCCGGGCCTGGCGCTCGGCGCGCGCTGCGTCCGCCTGCAGCTGCAGCAGGTACAGGGCAAAGCAGGCCAGCGGCACGGTGGCCAGCACGATCGCGGATGCGAGATACGTGCGCAGCGACGCCGCGGGCCAGCGCAGCCAGCGCGGCCGGCGGGTTGCGTGGGCGGAAGCAGAGGAGAACCAGCCGAAGGGCATGCAGGACAAAGGTGCGATGAAGGGGCGGGGCGCGGCGTGAGCAGCAGGGTACAGGGGAAGTCCCGAGCGTCAAAGGGCGCTGCGCGTCACGGGCATATCTGTTGCCCGCTTGCACGGGTTCCCCCGCACAGGAGTACCCATGAACCCGCAAACCGGCAGCAACCCCGGCGAAGGCGCCCGCATGCAGGGCGCCGGCCGTTACGACAACACGAGTGGCCCCGGCCCGCGCCTGATGACTGCCGGCACGCTGACCGGCGACAACGTGGTCAATCGCAACGGCGACGTGCTCGGCGAGATCGAAGACATCATGCTGGACGTACCGCGCGGCCGCATCGCCTATGCGGTGATGTCGGCCGGTGGCCTGCTGGGCGTGGGCGACAAGCTGTTCGCGATTCCGTGGCAGGCGCTGGTGCTGGACACCGACCGCCACTGCTTCGTGCTGGACGCACCGGCCGAGCGCTTCAAGGACGCGCCCGGCTTCGACAAGAACCACTGGCCCGAGCAGGCCGACGAGCAGTGGCATCGCGACCTGCACGCCTACTACCGCGCGGCCTTGTACTGGGAGTGAGCATCATGAGCATCAAGCGCACCGTGTTGTGGATGGCCGGCATCGGCGGCATGCTGGCCGGCGCCAGCCTGGCAGCGCACCGGCGAGCCGAGCGCGAGCGCCGCGTCTCGCCCGCTACGCCCGAACCCTTGCAGACCTGGGAGAGCGAAGGTGGCGCCGTGCCGGTGAGCCCGGCGCGCACCGCGCAGCAGGTCACGCCTTCGGTGACCGCGGGCGCCGGCGAGCTGGGATCGCAGCGCCCCGCGGCGGGGCGTTTCGAGATGGACGCTGGGCCCGACCTCCCGCCGGACGTGACGTCGCACTGACGGCTGCCGCCGCAGCGCCGCCACCGTCCAGCAACGCGAGCAGGCGGCGCTCGCTTTCCTTCAGCCCGCGCAGGCCGGGCGTGCTGCCGCGTGCGGCGCACACTGCCTGCAACCGGCCCTCGATGAAGTGCTGCAACACGTGCGGATGCACGTAGGACTTGCGGCATACCGTCACGGTGTGGCCGAGCTGCTTGGCCACCTCGGCGATCACCTCCTTGATGCGCGCCTTGGCTTCCTTGGTGCTGCCGGCTTCGCAAGGGTGCAGCTGCTCCAGCGCCAGGGCGCTGGCGTGCCAGGTGCGGAAGTCCTTGGCGGTGAAATCGCCCTCCGTGAGCGAGCGCAGGTAGTCGTTGACGTCGGCGGAGCCGATGCTGCGGATGCTGCCGTCCTCGCCGTCCACGTACTGGAACAGCTCCTGGCCGGGCAGCTCCTGGCTCTTGCGCACGATGCGCGCGAGACGCGCGTCGTTGACCTGCACGCGCTGCTGCACGCCGCTCTTGCCGCGAAAGGCCAGCACGAGCCGGCTGCCCTCGATGCGTGCATGCCGGTCACGCAAGGTGGTGAGGCCGTAGCTGCCGTTCTGGCGCGCGTATTCGTCGTTGCCGACGCGCAGGTACGTGGTGTCGAGCAGGCGCACGATGGTGGCCAGGATCTTCTGCCGCGGCAGGCCGGGCAGCGCGAGGTCGCGCTCCACCGCGCGGCGGATGCGCGGCAGCGCCAGGCCGAAGTCGCGCATGCGCTCGAACTTGTCGACGTCGCGCATCAGCTGCCACAGCTCGTGGTAGCGGTACTGCTTGCGCCCGCGCGCGTCGCGGCCCACGGCCTGGATGTGGCCGTGCTCGCTGGGGCAGATCCACACCTCGGTGTAAGCCGGCGGTATGGCCAGGCGCTGGATGCGGCGCAGCTCGTGCTCGTCGCGGATCGGCTGGCCCTGTTCGTCCTGGTACTCGAAGCCGTGGCCCCGCGTCACGCGGCGCCAGCCCGGCATCGGGTCGTCCACGTACACCAGGCGCTGCAGCGCCGCCTGGGTGTCGTCGGCCACCACCGCGGCCAGCGCCTGCGCCGCGGGCGATGCGACGCCGGCCGTGGAGGAGCTCATGTCGCGGCTCAGGTGGTGGTGGGGTAGCGGTCGCGCAGTGCCTTGATCTGGTCGTGGTTGCGTTGCGCGCCGGCCATCTGGCGCTGCACCAGGGAGCGGATCTCCTCGGGCAGATCCTTCTCCAGCGCGGTGCGGTACTTGCGCACCGCCACGTCCTCGCCGCGCTCGCATTCCTCGAGCATCGCGTGATCGTCGTAGCGCGTGAGCGTGCCGCGCGCGGCCACCCAGCCGCGGTGCATGGCGCCCGCCGCCGTGCCACTGTCGGCGGGCTTGCCGCCGCATGACACCACTTGCGCTTGCAGTTCCTCGGCGGCGCGCAGGCACTCCTGCGCGCGCGCGTCGAACACGTTCTTCAGCTCGGGCGCCTTGGCGTGTTCGGCGCAGGCCTTGAAGCCGTATTCGCCGTCCTTGCAGTTTTCGATCAGGTCGTTCAACACGTCCAGCACGTCGTCATTGCTCATCGATAGCTCCTGCGAAATGGAATAGGGGGACAGCACGCTTCCGGGCAGTTGCCGTGCCCGGCGTGCACGGCCGGCATGGGGCTTGCCGTGACAGAGCGATCCGACCTCGCCTTTGCCGATGCTGCCTTCCTTCGTTGTCCTGCTGCGCGGTGCCGCGCCCTCCACCTGGCCCGGCTGCCGGCGTGTGCTGGCGGCCGTGCGCGAGGTGGGCGCCGCGCCGGTGACGCTGCTGGTGGTGCCGCGGCTGCATGGCGAGCAGCACGACGCACGCTTCGATGCCGCGCTGGCGCGCAGGCTGGCGCAAGGCGATGAGCTGGCGCTGCACGGCTACATGCACGAGGAGGACCCTCCGCTGCGCAGTTGGGCCGACGGCGTGCGCCGCCGGCTGTGCCACGGCGAGGCCGAGTTCCACAGCCTGCGCTGCGACGATGCATTGCAGCGCCTGCATGCCGGCATGCGCTGGTTCGCCGCCAATGGCTGGCCGCTGGCCGGCTTTGCGGCGCCCCACTGGCGGATCGGTGCGGGTGCATGGGCGGCATTGCGGCTCACGCCCTTCCTCTACACGCTCACGCGCCACGGCGTGCACGTGCTGCCGCGCGACGAGGAGCTGCGCACACACGCGATCGGCATTGCCGCGGGGCGCCCGATGAGCCGTGCCGCAAGCCTGGCGTGGCACGCGTTGCCGGGCCGCCTGGGGCAGGATGCGTCGCCCTTGGTGCGGCTGGAGCTCACGCCCGACGCGGCCGATCACCCCGCCGTGCGGCGCGCCTGGCAGCGCTGCCTGCGCCATCACCTTGCGTACCGGCAGGCGCAGACGATGGCACGTGTGGTGCACGCGTGGCAGCCGGCGTTGGCGCGACTGGGTGCGGTGCACGCAGGGTTTCGTGCGCCCACGTCGGCACGCGTGTAAGAGGGCTTGCTGCCTCGATGGATTGGCAGCTTCTGCGCAGCGAACTGCAGCGTCACGACCTGCTGCTGTTCAAGCTCGGCGGCACGCAGATCCTGCTGTCCACGCTGCTGAAGCTGGTGGTGCTGGGCTGCGTGCTGTACCTGGTGGCCGGGCGCTTCAGCCGCTGGACCCTCACGCGGTTGCTCACACGCACCCATATGGAGCCGGGCCAGCGCGATGCGATCACCGGGCTCGTGCACTACGCCGTGCTGGTGATCGGCACCGTCGTGATCCTGCAGAACGTCGGCATCAACCTCACGGCGTTCGCGGTGGTGGCCAGCGCGCTCGGCGTGGGCCTGGGCTTCGGCCTGCAGAACATCATCAGCAACTTCGTCAGTGGGTTGATCGTGATGCTGGAGCGGCCGATCGAGGTGGGCGACCGCATCGAGATGGGTGCGGTGGAAGGCACCGTGCATCACATCGGCGCACGCCGGACCACCGTGGTCACGCCCGACCACATCGCGATCCTGGTGCCCAACCAGCGCTTCATCACCGACAACGTCACCAACTACACCTTCGTGGGGCGGCAGATCCGGCTGCGCGTGCCGCTCACGGTGGCCGCGGGCAGCGACGTGCAGCAGGTGCGCCAGCTGTTGCTGCGGGCTGCGCAGGGGCTGCCGCTGGTGGCCGCCGACCCGCCGCCCGACGTGGCGCTCACCGCGATGAGTGCGGCCAACATCGCGTTCGAGCTGCACGTGTGGTACGACGGCCGCGCGCATGCCAAGCAGGCCGTGCTGAGCGAGGTGCAGTACGCGCTGGCGCAGGCACTGACGGCGCACGAGGTGAAGCTGGCCTGAAGCCGCCTCGTCAGCGCAGGCAACGCCGGGCGATGGCCTGCAGCAGCCGCTGCGCCCCGCTGCGCCGCCGCCAGTCGCTCCACGCGATCTTGCGCGCTGCCCGCAGATCTTCGGCCAGCAGCGCGTCCAGTGCCTTCGCAAAGGCCTCCGCGATGACGATCATCTGCGCGCCGGCACGGCTGTCGAGCGGGGTGCCGACGGCGGCAAAGGCGCCGTCGATCACGGCGGCGTCTGCTGCGGGCCCCATACCCTGGCACTCGTGCACATGCACGCCCGCCTGCAGCAAGGCGGCGTAGTGCGCGCGCGCTGCATGGCAGGCCCAGCCGCTGGCGGCGCCCGGCAGCAGCAGGCGCACCAGCGCACCGCGCCGCGCAGCGCCTTGCAGCGCCTGCAGCAGCGCGGGTGCGGGCGCGAAGCGCTGCGTGCTGAGCGTGACGCGGTCCTGCGCGAGCCGCACCGCGTGCAGCAGCGCGGGCTGCGAGCGCGTGTCCGGTGGGTTGCCGGCGAGCGTCACCTGCTCGTCGCCGGCAGCGAGCAGGCGCGGGAAGTAGTGCGCCAGCAGCGGCCGCTCTCCGGCATGTGCCGCCCAACGTTCGATGAAGCGCTGCTGCAGCAGCGCCACCACCGGACCCCGAAGGCACAGTTGCGCGTCGCGCGAAGACGCGTGCGGCATGGGCAGCGCGGCAAACGCGACCCGGCCGTCCACCACCAGCAGGCGCCCGGGCGGAACCTGAGCGCGCGAGCGCGGCGGCGCTGCGCAGCACACACGCACCCCGCTGGCTTGCAGGCTCTCGACCCAGCGCCGCACGCGCAACTCCGCATCGGCCGGTGCATCAAGCAGCACATGCACCTTCACGCCGTCGCGCCGACGCGCGGCAAGTCGGCGCAGCATCGCATAGGCCGCGCCATCGACATCGGCCCAGGGCAGCTGCAGGTTGATGTGATCGCGCGCGCTGTCGATCGCCTCCACCAGCGCCTCTTGCGCGGCTTGCTGCTGCGCGAGCAGCGTGACGTGGTTGCCCTCGCACAGCGGCTGCCGCAGCACGCGTTCGAGCATGCGCGCGTGGCGTTCGCGCGCCTGCCGCCGCTCCGCGGGCTCGAGCGTCGGCGTCGGCGGCTGCGGCTTCCACTGGCTGACGTACCGAAGGACCACCTGCGCCCAGCGGCGCGGACCCACGGGCATCGGCACCACCTTGGCCGGTGTCGCCGAACCCGTTGCGTCGGTCGCGGCGTCGCCGTGATCAGCGTGCGATCGGATCGGGGGGATCATGCTTCGGGTCGGGCAACGCCTGTGCCTTGTCGGAACGAGGCGGGTTCGCTTGTCGGCCCGCACCGACAGGTGGCTACAGTTCGCGCATGCCTGAATCCGCCGCGAAGCCACCCACTGCCACGCGCCCTCGCTGGCGCTCACTGCCCGCCGGCGTCTGGGTGCTTGGACTGGGCTCGCTCTTCATGGACATCTCGTCCGAGCTGGTGCACAGCGTGCTCCCGATCTTCATGGCCACGGTGCTGGGCAGCTCGATGGCCACGATCGGCCTGGTGGAAGGCATTGCGGAAGCGGCCAGCGCGATCACCAAGGTGTTCTCCGGCGCATGGAGCGATCGCCTGGGCCGGCGCAAGCCGCTGCTGCTGCTCGGCTACGGCCTGGCGATGCTCACGAAGCCGGTGTTCCCGCTTGCACAGTCGATTGGCTGGGTGCTCGCGGCGCGCTTCGTCGACCGCGTGGGCAAGGGCATCCGCGGTGCGCCGCGTGATGCGCTGGTGGCCGACCTCACGCCGCCACCGCAGCGGGGCGCCGCGTACGGATTGCGCCAGGCGCTCGATTCGGTGGGTGCCTTTCTCGGCCCGCTGCTCGCGGTGGGGCTGCTGCTGCTGTTCCACGACAGCCTGCAGCAGGTGATGTGGGTCAGCGTGGTGCCGGCGGCGATCACCGTGCTGCTGTTGTGGCGCTTCGTGCGAGAGCCCGAGCAGCATGCAGAAGGAGCCACCCGGCCACCGCCACGCCTGGCCGATGCGAAGCGGCTGCCGGTGCGCTATTGGGCCGTGGTGTTGCTGGGTTCGCTGTTCACGCTGGCGCGCTTCAGCGAGGCCTTTCTGGTGCTGCGCGCGCAGAGCGTGGGCGTGCCGATCGCAGAGGTGCCGGTCGTGATGATCGCGATGAATGCGGTGTATGCGCTGCTCGCGTTTCCAGCGGGGTGGGCATCTGACCGGGTACCCGCACGCACGCTGCTGCTGGCAGGGCTGGGTACGCTGGCGGGCGCCGACCTGCTGCTCGCGCACGCGGCCTTCGCCGCCGGGGTCTACCTCGGCAGCGCGTTGTGGGGGCTGCACATGGCGCTCACCCAGGGGCTCTTTGCGAAGCTGGTGGCCGACACCGTGCCGGCGGACCTGCGCGGCAGCGGCTTCGGCCTGTTCAACCTCGCCAGCGGCCTGGCGCTGCTGCTGGCCAGCGCGATCGCCGGTGAGCTGTGGAGTGCCTGGGGGCCGTCGGCCACCTTCGATGCAGGGGCGGGCTTTGCCGTGCTCACCGCGCTCGGCCTGTTGCTCTATCGCGCGCGGCCCGGCGCGCGTTGAGCGAGCACCGCGCTCACGCGGGATGCGTGGGGTCCACCCAGCGCACGTTCTCCGGCGGCTCGGCGGGCTCGATGTCGAGGTTGATCGCCACCGCCTCGCCGTCGCTGCGCACCAGCACGCATTCCAGCGTCTCGGTGGGGCTGGCGTTGATCTCCTGGTGCGGCACGAAGGGCGGCACGTAGATGAAGTCGCCCGGCCCGGCCTCGGCGGTGAACTCCAGGTGCTCGCCCCAGCGCATGCGCGCGCGCCCCTTGACCACGTAGATCACGCTCTCCAGCGGGCCGTGGTGGTGTGCGCCGGTCTTGGCATTGGGATGGATGTGCACGGTGCCGGCCCACAGCTTCTGTGCGCCGACGCGCGCCAGATTGATCGCGGCCTTGCGGTCCATGCCGGGCGTCTGCGCCGTGTTGGGGTCGAGCTCGCTGCCCGGCACCACGCGCACGCCATCGTGCTTCCAGCGGGGAGGGGTGGTGTTCATGGTGCACACCTTACGCGCTGCCGCAGCGGCCTGGCAATGGCCTGCGCGTGGGCCCGGGCAATCCGGCAAAAGGTGGCGGCGGCGGCGGACGCAGCGCATCATCGGCGGCACTTCATACACCACCGGAGCTGACAGATGAGCAACAACAAGAACGTGGGCGTGCTGGTCGGCAGCCTGCGCAAGGGCTCGCTGAACCGCCAGATGGCGGTGGCGCTGGCGCGGCTGGCGGCGCCGGCCCTGCACCTGCAGATCGTCGAGATCGGCGACCTGCCGCTCTACAACGCCGACCTGGACGGCCAGCAGGTGCCGCCCGCGTGGCAGCGCTTCCGCGACGAACTGCGCCAGCGCGACGCGGTGTTGTTCGTCACGCCCGAGTACAACCGCTCGGTACCCGGCGCGCTGAAGAACGCGATCGACGTGGGCTCGCGGCCCTATGGCCAGAGCGTGTTCAGCGGCAAGCCGGCGGCGGTAGTGAGCGTGTCACCGGGCGCGATCGGCGGCTTCGGCGCCAACCACCACCTGCGCCAGTCGCTGGTGTTCCTGGACATGCCGGTGCTGCAGCAGCCCGAGGCCTACATCGGCGGCGCCGACAAGCTGTTCGACGACAACGGCGACATCACCAACCCCGGCACGCGCGAGTTCGTCGGCAAGTTCCTCGGCGCCTTCGAGCGCCTGATCGCGCGCCACGCGCGCCAGGCCTAGGCGGCCAGGCGAAACACGCGCACGGCCTCCATCAGGCGGCCGGCCTGCGCACTCAGGCTTTCCGCGGCGGCGGTGGACTCCTCCACCAGCGCCGCGTTGCGCTGCGTCACCTGATCGAGCTGCAGCACTGCGCTGCTCACCTGCTCGATGCCGCTGCGCTGCTCCTGGCCGGCGCGCTCCATCTCGCCCACCAGCGCGGCCACGTTGCTCACCTGCGCCACGATGTCGTCGATGCGCGCTTCGGCCTGGCTGACCAGGCGCGCGCCGCCCTCCACGCACTCCACGCTGTCGCCGATGAGGCCCTTGATCTCCTTGGCGGCCGTGGCGCTGCGCTGCGCCAGCGCCCGCACCTCGCTGGCCACCACCGCGAAGCCACGGCCCTGCTCACCGGCGCGCGCCGCTTCCACCGCGGCGTTGAGCGCGAGGATGTTGGTCTGGAACGCGATGCCGTCGATCACGCCGACGATCTCGCCGATGCGGCGCGAGCTGTCGGTGATCTGGTTCATCGTGGCCACCACGTCGTGCACCAGGCGCCCGCCATCGGCGGCGCTGCTGCTGGCGGTCTTGGCCAACTCGGCAGCGCGCCGTGCCGACTCGGCGCTCTGGCTCACGGTGGTGGTGAGCTGCTCGATCGCGGCGGCCGTCTGCTCCAGGCTGGCGGCCTGCTCTTCGGTGCGCTGGCCCAGGTTGGCGTTGCCGCTGGCGATCTGCTGCGCGCCGGTGGCCACGCTGCTGCCGCTTTCGCGCACCGTGCTCACCACGGCGGCCAGGTTGCGGCACATGCGCGCCATCGCGGCCATCACGCTGGCGTCGTCGTCGCGCGGCGTGTCGACCTGCACGGTGAGGTCGGCCTGCGCCACCGCGTTGGCCACTTGCGCCGCGCGCACCGGCTCGCCGCCCAGCAGTGCCCACACCGCGCGTCCGGCCCATACGCCGAACGCCAGCAGCAGCAGCGACGAGATGCCGAATACCGTCCACTGCACCCACAGCACGCGCTGCGTGGTGGCGTCGAAGCCCGCAGCTGCGGCGTCGGCGAATTCGGTGGAAGCCTTGACCGTGTCGTCCACGCCGGCGCGGTGCTGCAGGTACACGGCGTGCGCCTCGCGCAGCGCGGCCTGGGCACCGGCGGCGTCGCCCGCCGTCACCGACTTGAGCACGGCCCGCGCCTGCGTGATGAAGCGCTCCGCGCTCTCGTGCTGCGCACCCAGCAGCTTGGCCTCCAGTCCATAGGGCGGATGCTCGCGCCAGTAGGTCACGCGCTGCTCGTATTCCTTGATCAGCCGGTCTGCCTCGCCTTGCGCGCGATCGGCCGGCAGGCTGCCTTCGACCGCCTGCGACAGCACCAGTCGCAGCTCGATCAGGTACATCGGCGGCGGCAGGATGTCGGCGGTGAGGTCCTTGGCCACGAAGGCCCGCTGCACGGCATCTCCCGAGGTGTGTGCGCCGTACAGCGAGGCCGCGGTGAGCACGCTGGCGGCCACGATGCCGGAGCCGATCAGGAGCCCGAGGGTGCGACGTAGTGATTTCATTGACAGATCCTCCATGCCGGGTCACCGGCCTGAGGGACTCTTCGACGACGGGTGCCGCAGGTTGAGGCATACCTGGTGCGTTGGCGTGACGGAATGCACTGCGCGCCGCGCGCAGGCCGCGCAGGCCTTCCGGCACAATCGCGCCGCCCGAATCCCCGGGCGTCGTTGAACAGCAAAACGAATGAATCGAATCGAACTGATCGAGCACATCGCCAATCAACACGGCCTCAGCAAGGCCGAAGCCGGCCGCGTGCTGGGTACCGTGCTCGACGCGGTGGTCACCACGGTGAAGAAGGGTGGCAGCGTCACGTTGCCCGGCTTCGGCGCCTTCAAGCAGGTGTCGCGTGCGGCGCGCAGCGGCCGCAACCCGGCCACCGGCGACAAGATCAAGATCGCCGCGGTGAAGCTGCCCAAGTTCACCGCCGGTTCGGCGTTCAAGGCGGCGGTGGATCCGAAGGCTGCCGCACGCAAGGCCGCCAAGGCCCCCGCTGCCGGCAAGAAGCCGGCTGCGAAGAAGGCCAAGAAGGGCTGATCGCCCTGCCGCACCGGGCGCGTGCCGCCCGGTGCGCTGCGGGTACTCCGCTTGCCGGCCCCTTGCTGCAGTGCTGCTGTTGCACCGCGAGGAGGCTCCATGAGCGACAAACCCCGCAACCCCGACCGTGAATCTGAGCGCCTGGAGGCCAGGGCACCGGCGGACGACAAGCTCCCCACCTACCAGGAACTGCTCGACGAGGCGGTGGAGGAGACCTTCCCCGCCAGCGACCCGATCGCCTCGAGCGCCGCGCGCCGCACGGCTGCCCCGGTACACACCCCCGCGGACAACCGCGACTGGAAGCTGAAATCCACCGACAGCGACAAGCCGGCGGCCCAGGAGGTGGTGGCCGAATTCGACGACGAGCAGGCCGCGCGCCGTGCCCGTGACGAGGCCCTGGCCGACGACCTGCCCACCGCCCGCCTGGAGTTGCCGCCGCAAGGCCGTCGCGAGGGCCCGGCCGCCACGCTCACCGTGTTGGCCTGCAGCGAGCGGCAGCGCGACCGCGCGATGGCGATCGTGCGCGAGTCCGGCGCGTCACGGGTGAAGTGCAAGTAGCGCTTGGCGCTACACCACGCCTTCGTCGCGCAGCACGCCCATCATCCAGGCGTAGTAGATCGGCGCGGCCACCACGCCGCGCAGCCCGAACACCGCCTCCAGCAGCAGCATCGCGGCCAGCAGCTCGTAGGTGCGCGCGCGGATGCGCCCGCCCACGAAGCGCGCGTTCAGAAAATATTCCAGCTTGTGGATGCCGATCAAGTACAGCAGCGACAGTCCCGCCATCGACGGTGAGACCACCAGCGCAGCCAGCACGATCGCGCTGTTGGACAGCAGGTTGCCCAGCACCGGGATGAAGCCGCACAGGAAGGTGAGCACCACCAGCGCGGGCGCCAGCGGCAGGTGGGCTCCCAGCAGGGGCACGATCAGCAGCACGTACACGGCGGTGAATGCCGTGTTGGCGGCCGAGATGCGCAGCTGCGCGCCCATCACGTCGGTAAAGGCGCGCTCCAGGCGTGCCAGGCCGGCGCGCCATGCCGTGAGGAACGCGGAGCGTGCCGGCGGCGCACTGGCGCCGTGCAGGCTGGCCAGCAGGCCGATCGCCAGCCCGAGCAACAAGTGCGCAGCGCCGTGCAAGGTTTCCATGCCCCAGCCGCGCAGTTGCGCGCCGTGTTCACGCAGCCAGTGCACCACGCTGTCGCGCACGCTGGTCATCGAATCGGGCAGGTGCTCCACGACCGAGGGCGGCAAGGAGGCGCGCGCCCGATCCAGGCTGTCGGCGAGCAGGTCGCTCAGGCGCACCAGCATCTCGCCCGGCGAGCCCAGGCCCAGCGCCTCGAAGCCGCGCACGGTGCCGGCGACCGCCAGCAGCAGCACCAGCCAGAACAGGAGCATGGCCACCGGTTGCTGCCAGCGCGGTGGCACGTGCCGCGCCGCCTGCGCATGCAGCCAGCGGTGCAGCGCATAGGCCGTCAGGCCCATCAGCAGCGCGATCAGCAGGTGCAGCATCAGCACCGCAACGAGCAAGGCGGCGAGCAGCAGCGTGGCCGCCAGCGCGGCGCCGTGTCGCTCGCGCGGCGCGTAGTCGGGGAGGGGCATCGTGCCTTCCAGAGCTGGGAAGGCACGATTGTCACCAATGTCGTCGCCGCTGCTTCAGGCGGCGGCCTTGCGCTCCGGCGAAGCGGGCGTGCCCCACATGGTGGGCGCGTTGGCCGGCATCCGGCCCCACAGCATGGTGGTGCTTTGCATCATGTCGGACAGGAAGCGCGCGTAGTTCTCCATCAGCGACTTCATCAGCCGCGACAGCGCTTCGGACTGCGCGGCAGAAGGGCCCGCGCCTTGCGCGTTGCTGCGCTGCATTCCGGTGAAGGGTGTCCACATGATCTCGGGCGAGGTCCAGAACTGCGTGACAGCGGCCATGTTGCTTTCGGCCAGGTGAGCGTAGGGCTGGAAGAGAGGCTGCATCGGGTTGTCCATCGTGAAGACTCCGGGGTTGGGGATGCTGCAATGCAGCAACCCGCGCGCCCGGCCCCGCCTCGTGGGCCTCTTGGAAGCGCACGGCCGATGCGGTAAACAGCCGGCATGACTCCGATTGCCGTGATCACCACCGTGGGTTCGCGCGAGGAAGCGCGCTCGATGGCCCGGGCGCTGGTCGAGCGTCGCCTGGCGGCGTGCGCGCAGATCAGCGAGATCGAAAGCATCTACCACTGGCAGCACGCGCTGCAGCAGGAGCCCGAGTGGCGCGTGCTGTTCAAGACCACGGCCGAGCGTTATGCCGACGTGGAAGCCGCGATCCGCGCGCTACACAGCTACGAGCTGCCGGCGATCCACGCGCTGGCGTTCGAGCAGGTGTTCGAGCCTTATGGCGCGTGGATCGGGCAGCAGACGGGCCCGAAGGCCTGACGCCTGCGGAGATCAGCCGCGGTCGGCGCGCGCAGCACGCGTGTTGGTGTTGTCGTTGGTCGTCGTGTTGTCGTTGGTCGTCGTGTTGGCGTCCGACGTGCCGCTCGTGCTGGTGTTGTTGGTCACGTTGCTCGAGTCGGTGTTGTGGTCGACCGTGCCGCTGATGACGCCGTTGGAGGCCTTGCTGCCGGTGTTCACGTCGACGCCGGGCACGCCCTTGTTCATTTCGGACTGCGACGTGGAGGTGCCGGTGCTCGTGGCGGCCGACGGGTTCGGCTTGTTGGCGTCCGGCGCCTGCTGGGCTTGCACGAAGCCGGCGAGCACGAGGAGAGAGGCAGCGGCGATGGTGTTGCGAAGGGTGGTCATGTCTCAGCTTCCTTTTGCGTTGGGTTGAAGGGCGCACCGTCCAGGCGGGCGCTGTTGTGAGCATGGGCCGTCCCTCCGGTTTGCGCAGTAAGCCCGCGCCGCAACTTCAAGTCAGCGCTTGATGACAATGGGCGCCAACCCATCGCCCAGGAGCACCCCCATGAAATCACGCGCCGCCGTGGCCTTTGAGGCCGGCAAGCCCTTGCAGGTCGTCGAGATCGACGTGGAGTCGCCCAGGAAGGGCGAGGTGCTGGTGCGCATCACGCACACCGGCGTGTGCCACACCGACGCCTTCACCTTGAGCGGCGACGACCCCGAGGGCTTGTTCCCGGTGGTGCTGGGCCACGAAGGGGCGGGCATCGTGGTGCAGGTGGGCGAGGGCGTCACGAGCGTTCAGCCGGGCGACCACGTGATCCCGCTGTACACGGCCGAGTGCGGCGAGTGCCTGTTCTGCAAGTCGGGCAAGACCAACCTGTGCGTGGCGGTGCGCGCCACGCAGGGCAAGGGCGTGATGCCCGACGGCAGCATGCGCTTCTCGTACAACGGTCGGCCGCTGTATCACTACATGGGCTGCTCCACCTTCAGCGAGTACACGGTGGTGGCGGAAGTGTCGCTGGCCAAGGTGAACCCGAAGGCCGATCCCCAGCAGGTGTGCCTGCTGGGCTGCGGCGTCACCACCGGCCTGGGCGCGGTGAAGAACACAGCCCGGGTGCAGCCCGGCGACTCGGTGGCCGTGTTCGGCCTGGGCGGCATCGGGCTGGCGGTGGTGCACGGTGCGCAGCTGGCGCGCGCGGGCCGCATCATCGCGATCGACACCAACCCGGGCAAGTTCGACCTGGCGCGCACCTTCGGCGCCACCGACTGCGTGAACCCCAAGGACCACGACAAGCCGATCCAGCAGGTGATCGTGGAGATGACGGGTTGGGGTGTGGACCACTCCTTCGAATGCATCGGCAACGTCAACGTGATGCGCGCCGCGCTCGAATGCGCGCATCGCGGCTGGGGCCAGTCGGTGATCATCGGCGTGGCCGGTGCGGGCCAGGAGATCTCCACGCGGCCGTTCCAGCTGGTCACCGGCCGCACCTGGAAGGGCACCGCCTTCGGCGGCGTGAAAGGCCGATCGCAACTGCCGGGCATGGTGGAGGACGCGATGCATGGCCGCATCCGCCTGGCGCCGTTCGTGACCCACACGATGCCGCTGGCCGACATCAACGAGGCCTTCGACCTGATGCACGAAGGAAAGTCGATCCGTTCGGTGGTGCACTACTGAGCACGGCATGGAGCGCATCGAACAACACGCGTGCTTCGGCGGCCGCCAAGAGGTGTGGCGCCACGCCGCCGGCAGCCTGCAATGCGACGTGAACGTGGCGGTGTACCTGCCGCCTGCCGCCTTGCAGGGCAAGCCATGCCCGGCGCTCTACTGGCTCTCTGGCCTCACCTGCACCGAGCAGAACTTCATCGCCAAGGCCGGCGCACAGCAACATGCGGCGCAACTCGGCCTGATCCTGGTGGCGCCCGACACCAGCCCGCGCGGAGCCGCGGTGGCCGACGACCCCGCTTACGACCTGGGGCAGGGCGCGGGCTTCTATCTCAATGCCACGCAAGCGCCATGGGCCCCGCACTACCGCATGGAGGACTACGTGGTGCACGAGCTGCCCGCGCTGGTGGAGCAGCACTTTGCCGCCACCGACCGGCGCAGCATCTTCGGCCACTCGATGGGCGGCCACGGCGCGCTCACCCTGGCGCTGCGCCACCCCGGCCGCTACGCCAGCGTGTCGGCCTTTGCACCCATCGTGGCGCCCTCGCAGGTGCCATGGGGGCAGAAGGCGTTTGCCGCGTACCTCGGCGATGACCCTGCCGCCTGGGCCGAGCACGACGCGGTGGCCTTGATCGCCACGGCTGCCGAGCGCCTGCCGCTACTCGTGGACCAGGGCGAGGCCGACGAGTTCCTGGACACGCAACTGCGGCCCGAGCGGCTGCAGGCGGCCTGCGTTGCGGCAGGGCATCCGCTGACCCTGCGCATGCGGGCGGGGTACGACCACAGCTACTACTTCGTGGCGAGCTTCGTGGCGGAGCATGTGGCGTTTCACGCGCGGGCGCTTGGGGATGCCGGCGGCGACATGGAGCAGCCGCCAGCGTTGCCCTAGCGGCAGGCCGGTGCCGCGCACCGGGCTGCGGACCGAACGCACCTCGGGCGGCGCCAAGCCCGTCAGGCCTGCATCTCCTCCAGCTGTGTCTCGATCCGGTCGCGCCCGGCGGTCTTGGCGCGGTACAGCGCGCGGTCGGCGCGCTGCAGCAGCGCCTCGGGCTTGTCGCGGGGCCAACAGCCGGTGAGGCCGATGCTGATCGTCACCGGCTCTCCGTGCGCGAACACCTGCGCGGCGACCGACTCGCGCACGCGCTCGGCCAGCGTGCTGGCGGTGGCCACGGGGGTGCCGGGCGCCAGCAGGAGAAACTCCTCGCCGCCCCAGCGGCCCAGCACGTCGCTGGCGCGCAGCTGCGCGCGCATGGCACGGCCGATCTGCTGCAAGACGGCGTCGCCGGCTGCGTGGCCGAAGCGGTCGTTGACGCTCTTGAAACGATCCACGTCGATCAAGCCCACCCACAGCGGCTGGCCGGTGCGTTGCGCCAGCGCGATCGCGGCATGCAGTCGATCGGCCATGGCGCGGCGGTTGGGCAGGCCGGTGAGCGGGTCGGTCTCGGCCAGCTCGCGCATGATTTCCGCGTGTGCCTGTGCGCGGTCGTGATGAGTGCGCAGCCGCGCCACCGCGGTGAGCAGCACGATGAACAGCGCGTGCGACAGCACCACCTGCGGCAGCAGCGGGCCACCGTCGTCCACCCAGGAGGGCAGCGCACCGCGCATGGCCAGCAGCAACAGCGGTGTGAACACACCCGCCGCGGTGAAGCCCGAGACCACCAGAGCGACGCGCAGGTTCAGGAACACGAAGGCGCAGCCGTAGCCCAGCGGCACCCAGTACAGATCCGACAGCACCTGGTAGCGCTGCTCGTTGCCGCTGGTTTGAGCCAGCGCGGTGTGCAGCGTGACCACGAGGAAGAGGTTGAACGTGGCCACGGGAACCGCGCGCAAGCGCGTTTCCAGCGCAGGCCACAGCGTGATGGCCAATGCCGTGCCGCCCACCACGGCGGCGGACACCGGCAGCATCAGGTTTTCCCACTCGGTGATTGCGCCGGCGCGGCGCTCGATCACCCACACCACCAGCATCGTCACAGCACCCAGCGCCTGCAGCAGCACCATCATGCGCGTGAGGGAGCGCTGCGCCTGCAGGCGCGGGGAGGGTACGGCGGTCGACGACATGGCGCTTCGGGTGGCTACGTCTTATCGGCAGTGCCAGCCGGTCCTGCAGCCCCTGCGCCTCGGCGGAGGCCGCAATGCGGTCACAGGTCACGCATGCGGTGCTGCAACAGGGCGCGGCTTACGCTGCAGCAGCAGCCAGACGCCGACGCCGGCGCTCAACAGCAGCGGCCAGTCCTGGGGCATGTCGAGCGCATAGGCTGCACTGCCGCCCACCAGCGACCACAGCAGCGGAACCAGGACCACGCGGCGCGCCAGCGGGCGCCGTGCCCTGAGCAGTACACCCCAGGTGAACAGGGCCAGCGGGCAGGGAGTGATGCCGAACATCGGCATCGCGGGGTAGCCCTCACCAGCAGCGAGCCCCA
This sequence comes from uncultured Pseudomonadota bacterium, assembly GCA_946480245.1. The sequence goes on along the minus strand of CAMLIZ010000020.1, from coordinate 10,386 downwards.
CCAGCGGGTAGAGCACCATGGCGTAAAGCATCAGCGTGCCACCGATCCATGCAGCGTGCCTCTGCGGCTCGAAGCGCAGCGCGCCTCGCCAGGTGGCTTGGACAAGCAGCCCGGCCTGCAGCACGAACAGCGCGCCAAAGGCCCACGCCGCCGGATTGATGCGCGCGAAGTGCAGGCCGTGGTACGCCACGCCGGTCCACAGCCACATCAGTGCCAGCGCCGCGCCGACGCTGCGGCGCCCGGTGGTGTCGCCTCTTTCCAAGCCCCATAGCGCGAAGGCCGCCACGGCGTAGGCCACCAGCTGCGCCGGCCACACGTGCGCGTTGTAGGCCGCGAACACGGCGAGGAACTGGTCGCGGCTGAACGGCAGCATGTCCCATGCTGGCCGCCCGACGGCATGAAGGCCTTGAGGGCCGTCAACGCCGCTACAGCGCCTCGTCGCGATACATCAGGTGCAGCGCGCCGTTGGCCGCGTGGATGCGCTCGTTGCCGATCATCAGGGCGGCCGAGTGCGCGTCGCGCAGGTGGCGCGCCACGCTGTAGGGTGAGTCGTTGCGGTAGCCGGTGGTGCCGGTGATGCGCAGTGCCTGGGTGCAGATGTCGGCCACCAGCTTGGATGCGGTGAGCTTCAGGTGGTTCAGCTGCACTGCGCAGGCCACCGTCGAGAGCTGGACGGCGCCCGCGTCGGGCTGGGCGCACATGGCGTCGTAGCGCTGCGCCCACTCGCGCACCTGCACGCGCATCAGCTGCAGCAGGCTGGACACCTCGCTCAAGCGCGCGGCGGTGGGCGGCGTGGCGCCGAGTTTCCGGCTGGTGTCACGCACGAATGCGCGGGCGCGTGCCACCGCGTCGGTCGCGATGCCCAGCCACGCCGAGCTCCACAGGATGTGGGCCCAGGGCACCATGGTGTGGGCGTTGATGTCGGCAAACGGCGCGGGCACCACCTGCTGCGCGTCAAACTGCGCGGTGATGCGGTACGCCGGGCTGCAGGTGCCGCGCATGCCCATCGCGTCCCAGTTGCCGGTGAGCGTCATCTGGGCCTGCGGCTTGCGCACCAGCACCAGGGCCTGATCGCCGGGGGCGGCGTCGGCGCTGCGGCGCACGGTGATCAGCAGGTCGTCGGCGGCTTCGCCATACGACACCACGGTGCCCTCCTTGTGGATGCGGCAGCTGCCGTCGGGCTCGCGCTCGATCGGGCAGATGCTGGTGCGCACTGAGCCGCCCACGCCGGCTTCGCTGGTCACCGAGGCGATGAGCAATTGCGCGGGCACCAGCTCGGCTTGGTAGTCGTGGAAGAACGACGTGGTGCCGTGGCGCGCCACGCAGGCCACCTGCACCTGGTGCATCGCGAACACCATCGCGGCCGACGCGCAGCGTTGGCCCAGCGCCTCGCACATCGCGCCCAACTCGGCAATGCTGCTGCCGAAGCCGCCAAAGCGCGCGGGCACGCGCGCGGACAGCAGCCGCTCAGCCTTCAGCGCGTCGATCGCCTCCTGCGGAAAGCGCCCGTCGCGGTCCACCGCGGTGGCGGCGGGGCCCGCCACCTCTCGTGCGATGCGCCGCACGGCCTCGATGCGTGCGGCGGCGGCGGGGTCGGAGTCGCCGGCATGCGGCAGTGAGGACGGTTGCAGGATGGCGTTCACGGGGGTTTCTCGCGGTGTTGACGTACCGCCGCACCTTAGCCAGCTGCCGCCGGGCGTTCTTGACGCCGCACAAGCTCGTGCGGCGGCGCCCCGCGGTTGAAGGGGCCTCAGCGGCGCTGCTGCCCGCCGCCGGCCGGCACCCAGCGCAGCAGCGTCTCGAACAGGCGCGCCGGATCCACCGGCTTGGTCAGGTGGTCGTTCATCCCGGCATCGAGGCAGGCGTCGCGGTCGTCGGCATAGGCGTTGGCGGTCATCGCGATGATCGGCAGGCTTCGGCCGGAAGGCTGCGCGCGGATGGCTCGCGTGGCCTGCAGCCCGTCCATGCCGGGCATCTGCACGTCCATCAGCACGAGGTCGAAGGGCGCGTCGCGGCACAGGGCCACGGCCTCGCTGCCATCGCGCGCCACCGCCACCTCCACGCCGGCGCTTTGCAGGATGGCTGAGGCCACCTCCACGTTCACCTCGTTGTCCTCGGCCAGCAGCACGCGCAGGCCGTGCGCACGAGCGCGCACTTCGGCCTCCATGTCGGCGCGCACCGGCGGCAGGCGGCGCAGCGCACCGGGCGTCAGCAGCAGGCTGACCAGGCGCTCGTACAGCGAGGAGGGCGTCACCGGCTTTTCCATCACCTCCAGCACCACGCCCAGCTGCAGCGCGCCGCGTGCCCGCAGTGCCTGCGCCGGCTCGGCACTGAGCAGCAATACGGGCGGCAGCGCCGCTTGTTGGCCTGCCTTGAGCGCCTGCACCACCGCCAGGCCGTCCAGCCCGCCCGAGCCATGTTCGACGAGCAGTACGGTGCACGCTTCACCGCGCTGCGCCGCACGGGCCAGGCGCTCGCGCGCCTGCTCGGACGCGCTGGCGACCTCGGTGCGCACATCCAGCCGACCCAGCAGCGATTCGAGCGCGGCGCGCGTGGACGGCAGCGCGCTCACCAGCAGCGCGCGGTGGCCGGCCAGCGAGATCGGTGCCGATGCGCTGTCGTGCTGCGGCGGGCGCAGCCGTGCCGTGAACCAGAACCGGCTGCCACGCCCGGGTTCGCTGGTGGCGCCGGCATCGCCGCCCATCAGCGCGGCGATGTTGCGCGTGATCGACAGGCCCAGGCCGGTGCCGCCGAAGCGCCGGCTGGTGCTGCCGTCGGCCTGCTGGAACGCGGCGAACAGCGTCGCCAGGCGCTCGGGCTGGATGCCGATGCCGGTATCGGCCACTTCGAAGCGAACCAGGTCGCCGGCACCCGTGTCGCCCTCGGCGCGGCTGCACGCCAGCGAGATGACGCCGCGCTCGGTGAACTTGACCGCGTTGGACAACAGGTTCAGCAGGGCCTGCGCGAGCCGCGTGGGGTCGCCGTTCATGCGGCGCGGCAGGTGGTCGGCATCCACCACGAGCTCCAGGCCCTTGTCGCGCACCGGCCCTTCCACCAGCCCCACCACGCGCGACAGCAGGTCGTCGAGGCTGAAGTCCATTTGCTCGATCACCAGCTGGCCGGCCTCGATCTTGGACAGATCGAGGATGTCGTTGACCAGCTGCATCAGGTGCTGCGCGGCGTCCGACACGCGGTCCAGCCGCTGCCGCAGCTGCGGCGCCTGGGCGTCCTTGCGCATCAGGTGCGTGAGGCCCACGATCGCATTGATCGGCGTGCGGATCTCGTGGCTCATGTTGGCCAGGAAAGCGCTCTTGGTGCGGGTGGCCGATTCGGCGCGGTCGCGTGCGCTGCGCAACTCCTCGTTCAGCCGCAGCAGCTCGCCCTCGGCGCGCTTGATCGCGGTGACGTCGGTGGTGAGCACCACCACGCCTTGCACCACGCCGTCGCGCACGTTGGGCAGGTAGTGCACCAGGTGCCACAAGGTGCTGCCGTCGGGGCGCGGCTCCTCGCGCTCGAACACCTGCGGCTGGCCGGCCATGGCGGCGTTCATGCGCGGGCCCTGCGTGCGCTGGCGCTCGGGCCCGAAGAGCTCGAGCAGCGTGCGGCCCATCGCCCGCTCGGGGGTCAGGCCCGACCACTCGAAGAACGCGCGGTTGCCGAAAAGGCAGCGACGCTCGCTGTCCCAGTAGGTGACGCGCCCGGGGATGCTGTCGGCCACCAGCCGGGTCAGGCGCTCGGCGTCCGCCACTGCGACGCTCAGCGCCTCGGCGCGGGTGCGGGCGTCGGTGAGCTCGGTCACGTCGGTGGCCACCGAGAAATAGCCGCGCACCTCACCGTTGCGGAGGTCGGGAATGCGGTGCACCCAGAAGTGGCCCTGCCGGCCGGCTGCGCCCGCCTTGTCCAGCGGGCCGGCATAGGCATGGCCCTGCAGCACGCGCTCGATGACGCTGCGCTGCTCGTTCACGGCCGCCGGCCCCAGCAGCTCGGCCATCGTGCGGCCCATCGCGCTGTCGCGCGCCAGGCCATACCAGTCCAGGTAGGCGCGATTGGCGAAGCCCAGGCGCAGCTCGCGGTCCCAGTAGGACAGCAGCGTGGGCTGGCTGTCGGCGATCAGCTCGGAGAAGCTCTTCTCCTCGCGATAGGCCTCCACCGCCTCGGCCAGCTCGCCGGTGCGGGCCTGCACCAGGTCCTCGAGCTGGGTGCGATGCTGCTGCAGCCGGTCGGCCCATTCGCGCTCGCTGGTGATGTCGCTGAACGAGGCCACCACGCCTCGCACACTGCGGTCGTGGATGTCGTGCAGCGGCTCTGCACTGAGCCGGATCACCCGCGGCTTGTGGCCGGGCACGGCCAACGCGCAATCCAGGTCGTGCTCGGGCTGGCCCGTGGCCAGCACGCGCGCCAGCAAAGGCTGCTGCGCCTGCCCGAGCCACTGCAGCACCTCGTCGCCGCGGGCCGCCAGCTCCGCGCGCGAATGGCCGAGCATGCGTTCGGCCGCGGGGTTGGCGTCGGTGAGCCGGCCTTGCGCGTCGAAGGTGGCCACCCCGTGCGCCACCGCCTGCAGCGTGGACTGCAGCAGCTCGGCGTTCTGCAGCATGCGCGCCTGCGCCCGGCCGCGCTCGCGCTCGTTGCGCAGCAGGCCCACGTACATCAGGCTGAACGCGCCCACTGCCAGCAGCAGCGACGCGACGGACAGTTGCTCCGCATTGCCGGTCTGCTGAGCGACCTGGCTGCGCACCTGGTCGTCCACCTGCAGCATCTGGTGGTGCAACCGCTGCAGGCCGATGCTCAGGCGCGCGTCGGTAGCGCGCTGCGCCGCGGGCGTGGCGATCACGGCGTCGCGCAAGGCATAGGCGTTCTGGCGTAGCGCCGGCGGCGCCACGGCGCCCAGTTGCTCCGCGCCCTGGTCGAACAAGGCCAGGCCCTGCGACTGCTGCCAAGGCGAATCGGGGCCGCCGGCCAGCATCATCTGCAGCACGCCGTTGTCGATGTCGGTGGCGGCCTGGCGCAGGTTGATCAGGGTGCGGCTGGCCTCCTCGATGCGCTCGCGCTGCATCCGGTGCGACAGTGCCAGCAGCACCAGCACGAGCAGCGAGCAGGCGACAAAGCCCGACAGCAGCCAGCGCTGGCGCCGCGCGGTGCGGGTGGCAACGCTGCTGAACTGCAGCGTCATCGTGGCGCTCCGGGGGCCGGCGCGTCGGGGCCCGGCAGGTCGTCGGCACCCAGGCCCCATTGTTCGAGGGCCTGCAGGTGGGCGTCGCTCTGCAAGGTGCGCCCGAGCACGCGGTCGGCTGCCTGGGCCAGGCGTTCGTCCTGTTTGCGGAAGGCCAGTGCCACCCAGTGGGTCGCGGCCGTACCACCATCGGTGGCGGGCACCGCCGCCAGGCGCGCGGGCTGCAGCCGCGCCGCATAAGCCACCGTGGGCAGCGACAGCGCCAGGGCGTCGATCTGCCCGGAAGAGACGGCGGCGATGCCGGTCTGCGCATCCGGCAACGGCAGCAGCGTGCCGGGCGACAGCGCCAGCGCTTGCAGCAGGCGCTCCTCCACCGAGCCCGCCAGCACACCCAGCCGCAGGTCGGCGCGGGATGGCAGCGCGGCGTAGCTGCCCAGGCGCTTGGGATTGCCGCGGCGGGTGAGCCAGCCGGCGCGCGCACGCAAGGTGGGGCGCGAAAAGCGAACGCGCGCGGCACGTTCGGGCGTGACGAACATGCCGGCGGCGATGAGGTCGAAGCGGCCCTGCTCGAGTTCGGGGATCAGCTGGTCGAAGGTGGTCTGCACCCAGCGCACCTGCAGGCCCAGTGCCTCGGCCACCTCGCTCGCGCACAGTGGTGACTCACCGGCGACGTGGCCGTTGGGCAGCACGAACGCATAGGGCGCCTCCACGGCGTAGCCCACCCGCAGCACGCCGGGTTGGCGCAGGTTCAGCTGCGGGGCGTGCCACGACTGCCACCACCACACAACCGCGCCGAGCAACGCAGCCAGCAGGCCTGCCACAGCAGTGATCTTCAGGAATCGCGTGGTGCGCGCCTGCATTCTCGGCCGTCTTTCTCCCTGGTGCACGGTATGCGCCAAAGCCGGAGGTTATCGGCATCCGGCCTTCATGGGGAGTGCCCTTTTTACGTTGACGGCGTGCACTTGCGCAGGCAGCGCGCGGTGTCAGCCTCTGTGCAGCGCCGGGCGGAACTTGCTCGGGGTGGCGCCCGCCGCCTTGCGCATCAGGCGGCGCAGCGCAGTGGCGCCCTCGTAGCCCACCTGCGCGGCCACCTGCTCGATGCTCATGCGGCTGCTTTCGATCAGCATGCGCGCGCGGTTCAGGCGCACGCTCTGCAGCAGCGCCAGCGGCCCCTGGCCGGTGGCGGCGCGCACGTGCCGCGCCAGCGTGCGCGGCGACATTGCGAACTCGCGCGCCAGCTCGGCCATGCTGGGGGGCTGCGGCAGGGCCGATTCGATGCGCTGCGTGAGGCGCGCCACCAGCGCATTGCCACTGGCCAGCAGCGAGGGCACCACGAACGGCGCCTGCGCAGCCCGCCCGTCGATCAGCAGCACCTTGCTCACGGCGTCTGCCAGGGCCGGGCCGAAGCGCGTGCGCAGCAGGTGCAGCATCAGGTCGCATTGGGCAAAGGCGGCGCCGGCCGTGCTCACCGGACCATCGGCGCACACCATGCAGTGCGCATCCACCGTGCACTGCGGCTCCAGGCGCCGCAACTCGGGCGCCAGCCACCACGAGGTGGTGACACGCCGCTGCTTCAGCAGGCCGGCCGCCTGCAGCAGGAACACCGCCGAACACGACGCCGCCACCGCGCCGCCGCGCTGCGCATGGCGGCGCACGGCTTGCACCGCCTGCAGCGCGTCGGCCTCGGCCAGGCGCTGCGCCACCGCGCGCGGGCTGTTCATGCCGAGCCCGGGAATGATCCAGGTGGAGGCGTCGGCACGTGCGCCGCGCGGCAGGGCCTTGCTGTCGCAGCGCAGCCCGTTGGCCAGCGCCACGGGGCCGCCGGCGGGCGACACCACGCGCCACACCGGGCGCGGCAGCTGGTGGCGCGGGGCCAGCGCAGCGGCGGCATTCAGCACGTCCAGCGTGACCGCCACGCTGCTGCCAAAGGCACCCGGGAGCACGAGGACGGTGAAATCGGGCATGGCAAAAAACGCACGAAAGGCGTCAAACAGGACGCTGGCAGTCTAGCGCCGCACGGGGTGCAATGGCGCCAAAGGAGGCCGCATGACCGAACGCCCGCTGAACCAGCCGGACCCGCTGGACGACTTCGACCCGCGCCCGATCACGCTCGACGGTGTGAGCAAGGTGGTGCACACCGCGGGTGCCGGCCCTGCGGTGATCGTGATGACCGAGATGCCCGGCATCAGCCCCGAGGTGGCGCGCTTTGCGCGCTGGGTGCGCGACGCCGGCTTTCGCGTGTACATGCCGTCGCTGTTCGGCCGCGACGGCGCGGTGCCCACGGTGGAAGAGGGCAAGGCGGTGTTCCAGCGCGCCTGCGTGAGCGCCGAGTTCCGCGCGCTGCAGGCCAACGCATCCAGCCCGGTCACGCAGTGGCTGCGCGCGCTGGCGCGGCTGACGCATGCCGAGTGCGGCGGCCCTGGCGTGGGCGCCATCGGCATGTGCTTCACCGGCAACTTCGCGCTCACGATGATGCTGGAGCCGGCGATGCTGGCGCCCGTGCTGTGCCAGCCCACGCTGCCGCTCGGTGACCCGGCGGGCCTGGAGATCGCGCCCGACGAGCTCGCCGCGGTGGCCGCGCGCGTGCAGCGCGAGGACCTCACGGTGCTGGCCTACCGCTTTGCCGGCGATCGCTTCTGCCGTGCCGAACGCTTTGCCGCGTATGCGCAGGCGCTGGGGCCGCGCTTCGTGGCGCGCGTGCTGCCCGACAGCGCGGCGCGCCGCGATGGCCTGGCGCCGTTCTTCGAGCAGGTGGTGGCTGGCCCGCACAGCGTGGTCACCGCGCATTTGGTGGACGAGGCCGGGCAGCCCACGATCGCTGCGCGCGACGAGATCCTGGGCTTCTTCGCGCAGCGGCTGCGGCGCGCGGCGCTAGGCTGATGCGGCTCCGAACTGCACGTAGGCGCCCCAGCAGGTCGGCATGCTGCTGCGGCAGCGCGGGCACATGCCGCAGGCGCACCCGCGCGCCTTGCGCCGGCACGCCGGCCAGCAGCGGGATGTTTCCGGCCAGGTCGCGCGCGAACAGCTCGGCCCGGAACGCGGCTACCAGGTCGACGAGGTGCGTTTCGTCGACGACCATGGCAAGGAAACCGGCGGGTTCGACGTGGAGGTGTTTCGCGAACCGACGCACGGCCGCTTCACCAGCGTGAAGCGCTCGGACCTGGCCGCAGTGATCTACGAAGCGCTGGGCGGCCGTGTGGAAACGCTGTTCCGCGATTCGATCGCTCGCATCGACGAGGAGGGCGGGCGCGTGCACGTCGGCTTCGAGCATGCCGCGGCGCGCGAGGTGGATCTGGTGATCGAGGCCCGCGGCTACCGCCCGCGCGACGAACTGGTGTACGTGACGCACGGTGTGGCAGGGCGCCAGGTGTCGCGCTTCGCGATGCGCGACGGCCGCACGATGTTCCTGTTCCTGTTCGTGTTCAGCGACGAGTACCTGCCGGCGCAGGCGCCATGCACCGACGCGCAGAAGAAGGCGGCGCTGCAGCAGGTGTTCGGCGACGTGGGATGGGAGTGCCCGCAGATTCTGGCGGCCATGGAGGCGACGCGCGAGCTCTACTTCGACCAGGTCAGCCAGATCCGGCTGCCGTGCTGGAGCCGCGGCCGCGTGGCGCTGATCGGCGACGCTGCGGCCTGCGTGTCGCTGCTGGCCGGCGAGGGCACGGGGTTGGCCATCGCCGAAGCGTATGTGCTGGCCGGTGAGCTGCAGCGGGCGCAGGGCGACCACCGCCTGGCTTATGCCCGCTACGAAGAACGCCTGCGCCCGTTCCTGAAGGACAAGCAGGTGGCCGCGACGAGGTTCGCGTCCGCGTTTGCACCGAAGACGGCTGCCGGCATCGCGGTGCGCAATGGCGTGAGCCGGCTGCTGCGCCTGCCGTACGTGGCGCACCTGATCGTGGGGCGCCAGCTGCGCGACGAGATCGAGCTGCCCGACTACGCGCTGTGACCGCATGGCGCGGGGGCGCTATTCTTGGCCCCAATGAGCGAACAAGCCTTCCTGTTGGGCGGTGGCGAGATGGGGGCGCTGATGCGCGCGCACGACTGGCGCCATTCGTCGCTGGGGCCACCCGAGGGCTGGCCGCAACCGCTTCGCACCGTGGTGCGCCTGATGCTCAACACCGGCCACCCGATGTACATCTGGTGGGGCGCCGACGGCGCGTGCCTGTACAACGACGCCTACCGTGAGTCGATCGGGCCGGAGCGGCACCCGGGCTCGCTGGGCCGGCCCGCGCGTGAGGTGTGGGACGAGATCTGGCCGATCATCGGCCCGCAGATCCAGCAGGTGCGCGAGGGCCGGGGCGCCACGTGGAACGTGAATCACCTGGTGCCGATCACGCGCCACGGCCGTCGCGAGGACGTTTACTGGACCTACAGCTACAGCCCGATCGACGACGAGCATGCGCCCAACGGCATCGGCGGTGTGCTGGTGGTGTGCACCGAGACCACCCAACAGGTGCTCACCACCCGGCGCGTGGCCGCCGAGCGGGACCAGCTGGGCCAGTTGTTCGAGCAGGCACCCACGTTCATGGCGCTGCTCGTGGGGCCGTCGCATCGCTTCGAGATCGCCAACCCGGGCTACCGCAAGCTGGTGGGCGGGCGCGACCTGGTGGGCCACACGGTGGCCGAGGCCCTGCCCGACGCCGTGGAGCAGGGCTATCTGCGCCTGCTGGACGAGGTGTACGCCAGCGGCCGCGCCTACTCGGCCGTGGGCGCCAAGTTCGTGTCGCGCCCGGCGCCGGCCGCACCGACGGTCGAGCGCTACGTGGATTTCGTGTACCAGCCGATCAAGGATGTCGACGGCAAGGTCACCAGCATCTTCGTCGAGGGTGCGGACGTGACCGACCGCGCGCTGGCCGACGCCGCCTTGCGTGCCAGCGAAGCCCAGTACCGCGAGCTGTCCGAGAAGCTTGCGCAGGCCAACCGGCTGAAGGACGAGTTCCTCGCCACGCTGGCGCACGAGTTGCGCAACCCGCTGGCGCCGATCCGCAATGCGCTCGCCCTGCAGCGCCTGGCCGAGGACGACCCGCAAGTGGTGGGCACCACGCGGCAGCTGATGGAGCGGCAGATCACGCACATGGTGCGGCTGATCGACGACCTGCTCGATCTCTCGCGGCTCAGCCGCGGCGTGGTCGAGCTGCGGCGCGGCCCGCGGTCGCGCGCCCCCGGGCGCAGAGCCACCGATGGAACCAGCCCGCCCGGGATAGAGCAGTGGGGGA
>CAMLIZ010000019.1 GCA_946480245.1 uncultured Pseudomonadota bacterium | reverse complement strand
CAGGAGATCGGCACCGTGGCCAGCGAGAGCGTGGAGCTGGCCGAGCGCGCCGGCAAGCTGCTCGACGCGATCGTGCCCAGCATCAAGAAGACCTCCGACCTGGTGCAGGAGATCACCGCGGCCAGCGAGGAGCAGAGCTCCGGCGTGGGCCAGATCAATGCCGCGGTCATGCAGCTCAGCCAGACCACGCAGCAGAACGCGGCCAGCTCGGAGGAGCTGGCGGCCACCGCCGAAGAAATGAGCAGCCAGGCCGAGCAGCTGCAGCGCACGATGGCGTTCTTCAAGCTCGAGAGCGCCCGGGCACCGGCGCACGCGGCCCACGCCAGCGTGGCGCGCCGCGTCATCCGCAGCGCTTCACGCAGCGCCGCGCGCCAGGCGCTGGCCGCGGTTGCCGATACGGTGGACGAAGCCCAGTTCACCACCTTCTGACAAAGGCACGACGATGAGCAACACCCACACCGCGCAGCGCCCCGTCGCGCAGCGCACCGCCGTGGCCGCCGCGGCGGTGGAACAGCCGCACCAGTACCTCACCTTCCAGCTCGCCGGCGAGAGCTTCGCGATCGGCATCCTCGCGATCAAGGAGATCATCGAGTACCACGACCTCACCGTGGTGCCGATGATGCCGCCCAGCATCCGCGGCGTGATCAACCTGCGCGGCGCGGTGGTGCCGGTGATGGACCTGCAGGCGCGCTTCGGCCGCCAGCCGGCGCCGGTGACCAAGCGCACCTGCATCGTGATCGTGGAGCTGGCGCGCGACGAAGGCACGCAGGTGATCGGCGTGGTGGTCGACGCCGTCAACGAGGTGCTGGAGATCGCCGCTGCCGACATCGAGCCGCCGCCCAGCTTCGGCACGCGCATCAGTGCCGACTTCATCGGCGGCATCGGCAAAGTGGCCGGCCGCTTCGTGGTGGTGCTGGACATCGGGCGCGTGCTCGCGATCGAACTCGATCCGGCCCTCACCGAGACGCACTGAGGCCGGCCCGACGCCATGACACCGATCACCGACGCCGAGTTCCAGCGCTTCCAGCGCTTCATCTTCGAGCGCGCCGGCATCACGATGTCGGCCACCAAGAAGACGCTGGTGGCCGGCCGCCTCGGCAAGCGCGTGGCCGCGCGCGACTGCCCGAACTTTGCGGCCTACTTCGAGCTGCTCGGCCGCGCCGAAGGCGCCGATGAGGTGCAGACCGCCATCGACCTGCTCACCACCAACGAGACCTACTTCTTCCGCGAACCACGGCACTTCGACTTCCTGCGCAGCCTGGCCATCGGCGCGGCCGCACGCCAGCAGCCGCTGCGCGTGTGGAGCGCGGCCAGCTCCAGCGGCGAGGAGGCCTACAGCATCGCGATGCTGCTCACCGACTGCCTCGGTGACGCGGCGTGGGAGGTGGTGGGCACCGACATCAGCCACCGCGTGCTGCAGCGCGCGCGCACCGGCCACTACCCGATGGAGCGCGCCCGCCACGTGCCGCCGGCCTACCTGAAGCGCTTCTGCCGCCGCGGCGTGGGCGAGCACGCGGGCACCTTGCTGGTGGACAAGGCGCTGCGCCAGCGCGTGCGCTTCCTGCCCGCCAACCTCAACGAGGCGCTGCCTCAGCTGGGCACATTCGACGTGGTGTTCCTGCGCAACGTGATGATCTACTTCAGCGGCGACACCAAGCGCGGCGTGGTGTCACGCGTGCTGTCGCTGCTCAAGCCCGGCGGCCACCTGCTGATAGGCCACTCGGAAAGCCTGCATGGCGTGAGCGATGCGGTGCAGATGGTGGCGCCGTCGATCTATCGCCTCGCCAAGGCCTGAGCCGATGCCCGATCGCATTCGCGCCTTCGTGGTGGACGACTCGGCCGTGGTGCGCCAGGTGGTGGGCGGCCTGCTGGCCGACGCACCGGGCATCGAGCTGCTGGGCACGGCGCCCGACCCGGTGGCCGCGCTGCCACGCCTGCAGGCGCATTGGCCGGACGTGATCGTGCTCGACGTGGAGATGCCGCGCATGGACGGCATCACCTTCCTGCGCAAGCTGATGCAGGAGCGGCCCACGCCGGTGGTCATCTGCTCCACCCTCACCGAGAAGGGCACGCGCACGTCGATGGAGGCGCTGGCCGCCGGCGCCGTGGCCATCGTGACCAAGCCGCGCCTCGGGCTCAAGCAGTTCCTGCAGGACGGGGCCGACGAGCTGATCGCCGCCGTGCGCGCCGCGGCACGCGCCAACGTGCGCGCGCTGGCCCGCCCTGCCCCCGGCATGCCGCCACCCAAGCTCAACGCCGACGCCGTGCTGCCGCCCGCGGCGCAGCGCGCGATGACGCAGACCACCGAGCGCGTGGTCGCGGTGGGCACCTCCACCGGCGGCACGCAGGCGCTGGAGGTGCTGCTCACCGCGTTGCCGCGCGTGAGCCCGGGGCTGGTAATCGTGCAGCACATGCCGGAGAAGTTCACCGCCGCGTTCGCCGCCCGGCTGGATTCGGTGTGCGATATCGCCGTGCGCGAGGCGCGCCACCACGACCGAGTGGTGCCGGGGCAGGCGCTGGTGGCGCCCGGCGGCAAGCACCTGCTGCTGGAGCGCAGCGGCGCGCAGTACCGCGTGGCGGTGATCGACGGCCCGCTGGTGAATCGCCACCGGCCCTCGGTGGACGTGCTGTTCCGCTCCGCCGCGCGCGCCGCCGGCGCCAATGCGCTGGGCATCATCATGACCGGCATGGGCGACGACGGCGCCGCCGGCCTGCTGGAGATGCGCCAGGCCGGCGCCCACACGCTGGCGCAGGACGAAGCCAGCTGCGTGGTCTACGGCATGCCCAAGGAGGCGGTGAAACGCGGCGCGGTCGAGCGCTCGCTGCCGCTGCCGGCGTTGGCGGCGGAGGTGCACCGTCATGGGGCAACTTGACAGCGGCTTAAGAACAACATGACAACGTTGTCGGTAGACTGCCGCATGTCGTGTCCTTCTCGCCTGCCGCCATGTCCGTCGCCCCCGGCCGCGCCCGCCCGCGCCTGCTCGCCCTCGCGTGGCCGGTGTTCCTGGAGCTGGGGCTGGGCATCGCCGTGGGGCTGGTCGGCACGGCGCTGGCGGGCCGGCTGTCGGACCGGGCGGGCGCAGCATTCGCGCTCGCCAACCATGTTTCGGCGGCGCTGTTCATCCTCTTCCGGCTGATCGGCGCCGGCGTCGGCGTGGTGGTCACGCAGCGCCTGGGCGGCGGCCACCGGGCATCCGCCGACGCGGCCGCGCGTGCCGCGGTGGGCGCCAGCACCTGGCTGGGCGGCGGCGTCGCCCTGCTCGCGCTGGTGGGCGCGCGCACGGTGCTGCGCTGGATGAACGCACCGGCCGAGGTGCTGCCAGCCGCCGCCACGCTGCTGCAGCAGCTGGCGCCGGCGCTGATGCTCGATGCCTGGAATGCCAGCATGGCCAGCGTGATGCGTGCCCACCTGCGCACGCGCGACACGCTGGTCGTGATGGCGCTGATGCAAAGCCTGCAGCTCGCGCTGGCGCTGCCGCTGATGCATGGCGCCGGCCCGGTGCCGGCGCTTGGCCTGGCCGGCTTTGCGCTGGCGCTGGCGGCGAGCCGGCTGCTCGGGCTGGTGCTGCACCTGCAGGTCTGGCGCCGGCGCCTGGCGCTGCAGGTGCTGCGCCACGACTGGTGGTGCGTGCCGGCCACCGAACTGCGCGCGATCCTGCACATCGGCCTGCCCGGCGCGGCGGAGAACATCGCCTACCGCATCGCCTTCACCGCGTCGGTGGCGGCGGTGGGCACGCTGGGCACGCGCGCGCTGGCCACGCAGGCCTATGTGCTGCAGATCGGCTTCGGCGCGCTGATGTTCAGCCTGGCCACCGGCTTGTCGGTGGAGCTGCTGGTGGGCCACCTCGTAGGCGCGGGCCGGCTGCGCGAGGCGCACCGGCTGGTGCAGCGCTCCCTGGCGCGCGGGCTGGTGCTGGGCGTGGCCGCGTCGGCCTCGTTCGCGCTCGCCGGGCCCTGGCTGCTGCGCGCGTTCACGCGTGACGAGGCGATCGTGGCGGCCGGCAGCACGCTGCTGTGGTGGACGGTGCTCGTAGAGCCGGGCCGCACCTTCAACCTGGTGGTGATCAACGCGCTGCGCGCCACCGGCGACGCGCGCTACCCGGTGCTGGCCGGCGCCGCCTCGATGCTGGTGGTGCTGGCCGGCGGCAGCTGGTGGCTGGGCGTGCACCTGCAGCTCGGCCTGCCCGGCGTGTGGATCGCCTATGCGGCCGACGAATGGATCCGCGGGCTGCTGATGTGGCGCCGCTGGGCACGCCAGCGCTGGGTGCCGCATGCACTCGGCAGCCGGCGCCGGCTGCGCCGCGCTATGACGGCAGGAAGTCCACCGGGTAGGTAACGACCATCTCGTTCACGTCCTTCGCACCGAAGTCGAACTGCCGGATGCGCGCCAGCAGCTTGCTTTCCAGCTCGGGCGTCTTCAGCTCGCTGGAGACCACGTTGCACTCCAGCACCTGGCCGCTCGGCGCGATCTTCAGCTTCAGCACCACCTTGCCCTGCAGCGTGGGATCCTCGCGCAGGGCGCGGTTGTAGATGGCGTAGATCGCGCCCTTGTTGCGCTCGAAGACCAGGCGCACCTCCTCGATCGAGCGTGACGCCTTGCCGCCGCCTCCCTTGGTGAGCGTGCCGCCACCGCCGCCCGCGCCGGTGCCTGCGCCATGACCATGGCCGCCGCGCACGCCGCCACCGCCCTCGCCGCCCCCGCCGCCGCCACCGGCCACGCCTTCGACCAGCGTGGTGGCGCGGCCCGCGAGGCCGCCACCACCGGTGTCGCGGCTGTAGGCGGCGGTGTTGATGCCGCCGCTGCCGCCGGCCGCATTGGAAGTGATCATGTTGCGCACCGGAATGCCGGGGTCCTTGCCCGCGCCCACACCCGGGCCCACGCCGGTGCCCACGCCGCGGCCGGGCTTGATGTCGTTTTGCAGCTGCACCGCCACCGGCGCGCCGCGCAGCTCGGCGAGCTGGTCCTTCATGGCCAGCAGGCCCACGCCGGCCGCCTTGCGCCGGATGCCGTCCAGCACCTCGCCGGGCGGCTTGTTGGGCACCGGGTTGCGCGCCTCGGGCGCCACGGCGCCCTTGGCGGGCTGCGCCTTGGCCTTGTCCGGCTTGGCAGCATCGGGCTTCTTCGGCTCGGCCTTCTCATGCTGAGGCAGTGCCTCCTGCGCGCGCGCCACCACCGGGGGTGGCGGCGGCTTCAGCTGCTCGTGTTGATCGATCACCAGCTTGGCCAGGTGCGCCGGCACCGGCTGCACCACGCGCTCGGGCAGGTGCACCGGGATCCACGGCATCAGCACCGCGAGCAGCAAGGTGACGCCGAGCACGCGCTGGCTGATGCGCTTGAAACGGGCTTCGTCCTCGCCGGCGCCGGCCCACGGCATCACCGGTGCGCGGAACGACACGTGGCGCAGCGAGCCACCGCGCCCCGCGCCGCTCATGCCGCCCAGGCTCATCACGGCGCTCATGACATGCCCTTCTGCCGCACGGCGAACGACACGTCGGCGAAGTTGGCGCGCGCGGCGGTGTACATCACGCGGCGCAGCAGCTGGTAGGGAATGTCCTTGTCGCCGAGGATGGTCACGGTGCGGCCCTGCTGCGCGTTCTCCTTGCGGATGGTCTCGCGGCTGGCCTGGTAGTCGAGCTCGGCCTTCAGCGGGCCGATCAGGTCGTCCTTGGCGGCCATCGCCTCGTTCACCGTGGCCACATGGCGGCCGTCCACCAGGATCTCGGTGCCGCTCACCACCACCACCAGCGTCTCGCGCGGCGGTTGCTCGGCCTGCGACTGCGGCAGCTTCACCGCCTTCGGGCTGGTCAGCAGCTCCACGCCGCCGGAGTTGGCGAGCAAAAAGAAGATCAGGATCGTGAACACGTCGATCAGCGACACGAGGTTCATGTCGAGCGCCGTGCTGTTGCGCCTGCGCCGCTCGGCGCGCTTCTGGATCGGGGTCATCGGGCCCATGGGCACCTCTACGGCTTCAGCCCGCGCACGGGCGCGTCGCCCAGCGAGATGTTGGTGAACAGGTCCGTGCGCACCGGCTTGCCGCCTTGCGCGGTGGTGGTGGCGCGTACCGCGTCCATCACCTGCACGATGGTGTCGTACGGCGTGTTGGGCTCGGCCAGCACGGTGGCGTCGGTCTTGTCGGGGAAGCGCTCCTTCAGCTGCAGCATCAGCGCGGCCAGCGTTCCCAGGTCGTGCCCCGACGGGCCGGCCGGAATGCGCTTGATCAGCCCGCCGATGCGGTCGCCCACCTCGACCGCGTCACCGCGGATCACCACCTCCAGCTGCAGGTTGTTGGCCTTCAGCTGCTCCACGCCGCTGCTGTGCGCCGGCAAGGTGAGGTCGATCACCGCCAGCCGCGTGAACACCGCGGTGGACAGCAGGAACGGCACCAGCACCACCACCAGGTTGATGAACGCGGTGATCTCCAGGTGCGCCACTTCCTTGCGCAAACGCCTGCGTCTCATGGCCGGCTCCTTCGAAGCGAAATGCGATGCAAGCTCAACGGGTGGCGGTGGCTTGCTGTTCGGCGCGCAGGCGCTGCACCAGGTTCAGGAAGCTGATCTTGGCGGCCTCCAGCCCGTCGACGATCTCGCCGGTCTTGGCCTGCAGGAAGGCGTGGATCAGCAGGAACGGGATGGCCACCATCAGCGCGAACGCGGTGTTGTTCATCGCGATCGAGATCGACGCCGACAGCATCTCGGCCTTGTCGGCCGGGTTCACCTGCGCCACCGCCGTAAAGCCCTTGATCAGGCCGATGATGGTGCCCAGCAGGCCCACCAGGGTGATGGTGTTGGCGAAGGTGGCGATGTAGTGCGTGCGCTTTTCAAGGCGCGGCACGATCTCCATCATTCCCTCTTCCATCGCGGCGTCGAAGTCCTCGCGCCGGCCCGGGCTTTGCATGCGCGTGAGACCGTAGCTCACGATCTTGCCGATCGCCGCGTCGGACTTGGCGGCCACGCTGGCCACCTCCTTGAACTGCCCCGCCTGCAGCATCGGCAGCAGTTGCGCCCACACCTTGCGGTTCTCGGCGCGCGCGCGGTTGAGGAACAGGAAGCGCTCGATCGCGATCGCCACCCCCAGCGCCATCAGCGTGAGGCTGGGGAAGATGAACAAGCCGCAGTCCTGGAAGAACTTCACCACCATGTTGAAGGTATTCATCGCATTACGCTCCGGTCACAACGACGTCAGTCTGAAAGGGGATCACTCGGGTCAGGGATGCTTGGCCGCTTCGGCCTCGCGCGGATGCACCGCCGCGTCGTACTGCACTTCGCGGCGGAACACCTCGCGGTCGATCGGCGCCAGCGCTTCGTCGAGCACGCTGGCCACCGGGCGGCCGGTCAGGGCGCCGGGTACCGGCTTCTTCCACGGCACGATGTACAGCACCTTCGGCAGCTCGCGGTTGCCGATGATCTGCGTGCGCTCGAGGTCGGCACGGTCCAGCGCCGGCGCCTCGTTCTTGGGCTGCGCCTGCGCGGCCAGGGCCGGCAGCGTGCAGGCCAGCAGGCAGAGGACGACATGCTTCATTGCGCCTCCTTGGCTGCGCTCACCTTCACCGGCGCCGGCATGCGGTGCTTCAGGTCGGCCACCCATTTGGTGACCATCGCGTCGCCGCCCGGCGCCAGCGCAAGGTAGCGCTCGTACAGCTCGAGCGCGCGCGTGCCGTTCCACAGGTAGATGTCGTTCAGGATCGCCAGATTGAGCAGCGCCTCGGAATGGCGCGGATCGATCGCCAGCGCGGCCTCGTAGGCGTCGCGCGCGTCATTGAAGCGCCCCATCTGCCGGTAGGTGATGCCGAGCTGGTTGCGATACGCCGCCTGCTTCGGGCTGGCCTGCACCGCCTGTTCGAACTCGGCCGCGGCCTCCGGCAGCTTGCCCGCCTGGCGATACAGCAGGCCGAGGTTGGCATGCACGCCGCCCAACTCCGGGTTCGATTGCGCCAGCTGCTTGAGCATGCGTTCGGCGTCGGCGCTGCGGCCTGCGCGCATGGCCTGCAAGGCGTTGTCGAACGCACGCTGGGCCTGCGGATCCACCGCAGGCTGGGTCACGGCGATCGACAGCGCGGGGTTCACCTTGGTGGCGGCAGGTGCACTCTGGGCGGGCGCCTGCTCTGCCGCCGGGGCGCCGCCAAAGCTGCTGCAGCCGGCGAGCAGCGCCATGCCGAGCCAGGCGGCTGCGCAAAAGCTAGCGGATTTCATTCAACACTCCTTCGCTGCGCTCCTGCTTCGCATAGCGCGCCGGCCGCAGCTGGGCCAGCGCCTCGAAGCTCTTGCGCACCCATTCGTCGTACACGCCCTGCGCGGTGCGCTTGGCGTTGATCTCGTGCAGCTGCATCGCCTTCTCCTCGAACGGGAAGGCCTGCTCCTCGAGCATCACGTTGTATTGCTCGAGCTCGGCCTTCGACAGCTTGCGCGGCCGTTGCGAGGCGATCAGCGACTTGCCGAAATCCTGGTAGAGCGTGGCGATGCGGAAGGTGGCCGCCGTGGTGACCTCGGCCACGCCGTAATCGGCCGCCGTGCCATAGGCCTTGAGCGTGTCTTCCATGCGCGCCTTCTTCAGCTTGAGGTTCTTGGCCAGCGGCTCCACCAGTGCCACCTGCCGGTAGCGCTGGTACACCGGCTCGGCCAGCGCCAGGGCGGCCTGCGCGCCGAGGGTGCGCGTGCGGTCGGTGCGCGCGGCACCACCGGCCTGGTCGGCCTGCAGCACCTCCTTCATCAGCGCGAGCTCGCGCGCGGACTGGCCTTGCGCCTTGGCAATGCCGGCCAGGCGCCAACGCGCCTCCAGCGCCGGCTCCAGGGGCTGCGGGTACAGCTGCAGGTAGCGTTCGTAGGCCTTGGCTGCGGCCGGCTTGGCGCCGGCCTTGTCGTACAGCTCGGCGGCCTGCCATTGCGCGCCGCGCGCCAGCTGCGGGTCCTTCTGCGTGGCGGCGATCTTCTCGAACTCCGTCGCTGCCGGGCCCCACTGCTGCTGCTCCAGGTACGCGGCAGCGAGCTTGCCACCCACCTGCGCATTCAGCGGATGCTGCGGATAGCGGCGACGGAAGTCCTCCAGCGTGCGCGTGGCGCCGCTCCAGTCCTTCAGCGCGATCAGCGACGCGGCGGCGTCGTACTCGGCGGTGGCACGCACGCTGGACTGAGGCGCCACGGCGGCCACGCGCTCGAAGTGCTGCACTGCCTCGCGCGTCTTGCCGGCGGCGCGCGCCTGCTCGCCTTGCTTGTACACGGCTGCAGCCATGCGCTCGACCAGATCGTTGCGGCCCTTGGCGTCGGCCGGCGTCAGCGCCAGCACCTGGCCATAGGCGTGCTCCGCCTGGTCGAAGGCACCGCGCTCGAAGGCGGTGTGCGCCACCACGGTCCAGGCGGTGCGGCGCAGCGCCGGCTCCGCCGGCGGCTGCAGCGCGAGCACGCGTTGCGCGATCACAGTGGCCTGCTCGCCCTCATGCAGCGCAAACAACTTGTCGGCGGCATCGGTGAGCACCGGCGCCACGCGCGGATCGGTGGGGAACGCATCGGCAAAGCGCAAGGCGCTGGCCACGCGCGCGCGGTGCAGTGCCGGCCGCTGCGTGGCGTCGGCACGCTTGTCCTGCGCGTCGTAGGCCAGCAGCGCGGCATAGCCGGCCTCGGCGCTCTTGGCATGCAGCGGGTAGCCGTAGGCGGTTTTCTCGTACTCGGTGGCGGCTTCGGCAAAGTGCTGGTCTTCGTACAGCAGCTCGGCGAGCAGGAAGTTGTTCTGCGCCGCATCCGGATCCTTCGGGAAGGATTCGATGTAGCTGCGGTACCAGTGCACCGCCTCCTGGTAGTCGGCGCTGCTCTTGGTTTTCTGGGCGCTGGCGTGGTAGTGGCGCGCCAGCTCCGCCAGGTGGGTCTTGACGAGCGGCTGCGCGCGCTCCCAGCCCTCGGGGTTGGCGCGGCGGAAATCGCTGTTCACGCCGTAGCGCGCCACGTATTCCTTCTTGGCCTCCAGCGCCTGGCCGGCGAAGCCCGCACCCTGGTAGATCTCGATCACCTGCGCCTGCAGCACCGGCGCCTGCGCATGCAGCGGCTGGCGCCGCGCAAACGCGCTCAGCGTGTCGGCGGCGTCCTTGGTGCGCTCCTGCTTCTCGTACAGGCCGGCCAGCTCCTGGTACACGCGGAACTCGTAGCTCTTGCGATGCTCGTCGGTGATGTAGGCCGGGATGGTCTCGGCGCCCTGCTGGTTCTCAAGGCTGAGCGAGATCACGCGGAATGTGTCCTCGATCAGCTCGCGGTCGGCGCGGCGCAGGCCCTTCACCTTGTCGAGCGGCACATCGCCCTCGCGGCCATCGAACTTCAGATCCAGCACGCCGAAGAACGACTTCAGCGCGTCGTCGAGCCGGGCCTGCTTGTACTGCGACCAGCCCTGCATGTAGAGCGCGCGCTCGCGGAACTCGCCACTGCCGCTGGCCAGCACCGCGGCATAGGCCTTCTCGGCCTCGGCATAGCGGCGCGTGGTGAACAGCATCTCGCCGCGGCGGAACTGCGCTTCGTCGGCGTACACGGTGTCCGGGTACTTGGCGACCAGGCTGTCCAGCGTCTGCAGCGCCAGGTCGAGCTGGCCCGCCTGCTCCTGCGCACGCGACAGCTGGTACAGCACGCGGTCGTTGTGCGGATCGTTGGGGTAGGCGCGCAGGTAGTCCTGGTAACGCTGCACCGCGGCGCGGTAGTCGGGGTCGCTGCCGGCGCCTTCGGCGCTGCGGTTGTCGGCGCGGTCCATTTCCAGGTCGCCCAGGCGACGCAGGGCCTCCGAGCGCTGCGTCGCCTGGGGCGCGGCCTGCAGGAAGGCCTGGTAGGCCGCGATGGCCTTGGACTCGTCCGACTGCACGCCCTGGTCCGGCTCGATCGCGGGCGCGCGGCCGTACAGCGTCTTCAAGGTGGGCTCGTTGTCGGGCGTGCCCTTGGGCTTGTGCGCGCAGGCCGCCAGCAGGCAGGCCAGCGCAATGGCGCTGATGCGCGGCAGCTTACGGGCGGCTCGCATGCTCGCCCTCCTTGGCCTGCAAGGCCTTGTCGTACAGCTGTGCCACGGCAAAGCGGGCCTGCACGGTGTAGGTGCCCAGGCGCTCCTTCTGGCGCTGAAGCTCGGCCACGGCCAGCTCCTGCACCGCCTGCTGCTGCTCATGCGTAAGCGCGGCCACGCGCGGCATCAGTGCCTGGATGCGTGCGGCCAGCGCCTGGATGCGGCCATCGAACTGCTCGAAGCGGGCCGGCTCCTCGCGCTCGGCCGCGCTCAGCTCGCTGTCGCGCCGGGCGGCGTCGGCGAGCTGGGCGTCGATGGCGCGCATGCCTTTGGTGGCGGCCCACTGGCGCTCGGTGAAGCGCTGCGCCAGCTCCCAGTGCAATGCGCCTTCGGCCAGGCGCAGGCGCTCGCGGGCCTGGGCGGCGTCGGGCGTGTCGCCCATCGTGGCCAGGGCCTGGCGCACGCGCTGCACGCGCGCCATCAGGTCACGCTCGCGTGCATCGGCGAAGGCCGCGCCGTCGGCAGCCTCGCCGGCCTGCGCCATCTCGGCAGCCAGCGCGTCACGCCGCTGCTGCAGCGCCGCCACGTTCAGCGTGCCGGCCTGCGCGCGCACCTTGGGCAGCCGCTCGGCAAAGCCCTGGCGCCGCGTGTTCAGCATGTCGCCGTACACGCCCAGGTTGTCGGCCCAGCCCTGCAGGTTGCGCGTGAGGAACAGCAGGTCGCGGTAGTTCTTGAACGCCTCCTGGAACTCGTGCTGCGCCAGCAGCGGGGCCAGGTGGCCGGCGTGCGGCATCGCGGGCAGCTTGTCGATGTGCCAGAACCAGCCCATCTCCTCGCCGGGGTTGCTGTCGAGCAGGCCTTCGAGCAGCTTGCCGTTGCGCACTGCGGCGATCGATTCATCGAGCGCCTGCGACTCGCGGTCGAAGTCGCTGATCGCCTCCTGGTAGCGCGCCAGCGCGGGGCCGTAGGCGCCCATCTCGGTATACGCATACGGCACGGCGATGCGCGCCTCGAGCACGGCAGAGTCGCTGGGGTCGCGCTGGCTCAGCTCTTGCCAGGGCACCAGCGCCAGGCGCGGCTCGTGCATCGAGGCCGCGGCCCAGCCGAAGCCGAGCAGCGCCTTGTTCGACTGCATGCCTTGCAGGCGCACGCGCTCGAGGTAGCTGCGTGCGAGTTCGGGGCGGTTGTCCTTCAACGCCGAGAAGCCGAGCGCGACATTGGCGCGGTCGCGCAGCGCGCGGCTCTCTTCGTCCGGCGCGGCCAGGCGGCCCAGCTCGTCGAGCACGGCGCTGCCGCGCTTGCTGTCGCCGGCGCGGATCAGCGCCACGCCGAGGTTGAAGCGCGCATAGCGGCCGGCGCTGCTCTCGGCCGGCGCCAGGCCGGCGAGCAGCGCCGCGGCGCCGGCATAGTCGGCGCGCGCCATCAGCAGCTGCGCCTTCAGCAGCTTGCGCTCGTCCTCCAGCGCGCCGGGCAGCACGCCCTGGATGCGGTCGATCGCGTCCTCCGCCTCGGTGGTGAACCCGCGCTGGTAGCGGATCTTGGCCAGGAAGAACCACGCACGGTCACGCACGCCGGGCTCGGTGGTCTTGTCGATCAGCTGCGCGAACACGCGCCCGGCCTCGCGATGCAGGCCATACGACAGCAGCAGGCCGCCACGCAGCACCTCGGCCTCGTCGGTGTGGTGCTGCATGCGATTGAAATGCTGCGACACCATCAGGCTGGTAAGCGCAGTGAAGTGCTGGTCCTGGAAGAAGTGGAACAGCACGTCGCCGTAGTGCGGGTCCTGCACCAGGTGCTGGGGCGCAGGCGCATCGGCGGCGCCGGCCGCAGCGCACAGGCCCACGGCGACGGCAGCCGCCACGCCGCGCATGGCGCGGGCGGCGGCGGGACGCAGGGAACGGATCCGCATCACCTCACTGCCACACTTTGACGTTGAACTCGGGCTGCAGCTTGGCGGTGGAATCCTTGATCTGCAGCTCGATGTACTTGGGCTCGGTGCTCTTGTCGAACTTGATCGTGGCCCCGCGCTTGTAGTCGCGCTCATGCGGCCCCTGGCCGGTGAAGAAGGCCACCAGCTCGTGCGTGCCGGTCTTCAGGTTGCCCAGGTACAGCCGCTGCACGCCGCCGCGGTGCAGCGCCTTCACCTCGAGCGGGGTGTAGAGGTGGTTGGCCACCACCTTGTCGTCCAGCTTGATCTGCACCGACTCCAGGCCGAACAGCTCGCCCACGTCCATCGACACGAACATCGCCACCTGTGTGTTGGCGGGGAACAGCAGTTCCTCCTCCAGCACCAGCAGATCGCGGTTGAGCTCGATCACGTCGGACTTGAGGTCCTGCACGCGATCGTCCAGGCTGGCCGGGGCGCTGGCCGCTGCCGCGGGCGCGGGCGCCTGGTCGGCCGCGAGCGACGTGCCGGCGATCATCAGGCCGAGCAGCAGGCCCGCGAATTTCAGAGCATCACACTTCACCGGGAACTCCTCAGAACGTGCCCGACAGGAACACCTGGAACAGGTTCGCGCTGTGCGAATACAACTGGCCGGTGCGGATGTCGGTGAAATCGTCGAACTTGAAGCGCAGCTTCTCCACCGTGCCGTTGAGCTTGAGCTCGTAGCGGCCGGGCACCTGCTTCAGCGTGTACGACACTTGCGTGCCCAGCGCCACGTCGCTGAACTTGCCGAGCTGGCGGTTGCGCGTGATGTAGGTGGTCTCGGTGCTTGCGTTGTCGCTGTAGAACAGCGCGTCGCCCTGGCGGTAGTAGCGCACGTAGGCGTCGCCCAGCCACAGCGGGCCGAAGTGGCGGCTGGCGCCCACCTCGAAGGTGTGCGCCTTGACCGCCCAGGTGTCCCAGAAGTAGCGGTAGCCGCCGCGCAACGAAAGCCCGTCGGCCACCTCGGCCACCGCGCGCAGCTGCAGCGCGCGGCTGGTGCGCGTGCGCGGCATGCGCTCGGGCACGGCGGCGCCGAACACGCGCGCCACGCGGTACGGGCTGCCGAGGTAGCCGCTGTCGGCCACGATCTCGAGGTTGGCGCTGGCCAGCGCGCGCGGCGTGAGGATCTGCGTGAGGCCGAGCCGGTACTTCCAGTGTTGCGCGGTGTCGAAGAAGCCTTCGTTGTGGCGGCCCACGTCGTCGGCGCCGCGGCTGAAGCCCAGGCTCACGGTGCTCATGTTGCCGAACACCTCTTGCTGCACGTCCACGCTCAAGGTGCGTGCCTTGTAGTCGGGCTCGGTGCTGCTGGCCAGGCCGAGCGTGAGCTGCGTGTCGCGCACCACGTAGTCGAGCCCGCCGGCCAGTTCGGTGCGGCGCTCCTTGTAGGGGCTGGCGGTGGTGACCACGTCGATCGACGCGTTACTCACCGCATCGACGTAGTACGAGCCCATCAGCGACACCTTGTCGGCCAGGCTCTTGCGCACCAGCACGGCCGGCCCGGTGGACTTGACGCCCCCGCCGTCGTACACGTGGTACATGGTCTCGGCGCTGTCGGCCGGCAGGTCCACCGCCCGGGCGTGGCCGCCGGCGAGCAGGCCGCCCAGGAAGCCGGCGAGCGCGCGCAGTGCGGTGCGCCAGGTGCTAATTGCAGCCACAGCCGCCTCCTTGCACGCCGGTGGCACCGCGCGCCGCCTCGCGCACCTCGTGCACGTGCTCGCGGTCCTTGTCGGACAGCGCGAAGCGCTGGAACTTCATGATCGGGTCGGCCAGGCGCTCGCGCTCATACGGCCGCACCCAGGGTTCGATCGGCTTGATCGCGCAGCCGCACAGCAGCGCCGAGGCGGCCAGTGCGAGCAGCGCAACATGCAGGGTTCGCGGCATCGTCATTCCTTCAGCAGCGCGCGGATCTGCTGCTCGTACGTGGCCTCGAAGCCCTCGTGATAGCCACGGTGCACGTAGCGCACGCGGCCATCGCGGTCGATCAGCACCGTGGAGGGCATGCTCTTGAGGTCGTACAGCTTGCTCACCGTCTTGTCGGTGTCCAGCAGCAGCGGAAAGCTCACGCCGAGCTTGGTGGCCACGGTGGCGGCATTGCGGCTGTCGTCATCGACGTTGACGCCCAGCAGCACGAAGCCGGCCTTGTGGTAGCGCTGGTACAGCCGGTCGAGCTGCGGCATCTCCTCGCGGCACGGGCCGCACCAGGTGGCCCAGAAGTTCACCATCACCACACGCCCGCGCTGCTCCTGCAGGCGCAGGTTGGGGCCGCCCAGGCTGCGCAGCGTGAAGTCGGGCGCAGGGCTGTCGGGCACCGCGGCCGAGGCCAGCGTGGCGGCCAGCGCCAGCAGCAGGCCGGCGGTGTTGCGAAGGAACTGCAGCGTCATCACCACCACCTCAGAAGAAGAAGGTCACGCCCGTGCTCAGCTCCAGGTTCTGCGTGTTCTGGCGCTTGCCCAGGATGTCGAGCGGAAAGAAGTGGTCGCGCAGGTCCACCTGCCAGGCGGCCCAGTCATTGAGGAACAGGCGCACGCCCATTCCGAGGTTGAAGGTCTGGCGCTTCTGGCCCACGAAGTCGGTGCTGCCGACGCCGCCGATCACGTACACCGCCGAGGCCTTGGCGCGCCGGCTGCCGAAGAACACCTCGCCGGGCAGCAGGTTGTAGCCGACGGAGAGGTTGTAGTAGGTGAGCTTTTCCTTCGGGTTCACGAACACGCCGCCGGGCAGGATCTGGCGAAACGCCTCGTCGCTCACGCGTGTCTGCGCATACACGCCCTCGACGAAGAAGTCTTCAGTGACGTGGTAGCCCAGGCGCAGGCCGCCGACCGCGCTGGAGCCGAAGTTCTGCGTCTCGTAGGTGCCCACGAAGCCGCCGGCCTCGAAGTCGTTGGAGGGGATGCGTGGCGGCTTCACGTCGCGCCGGTCCACCTGCGGCACCACCACCTGCTCGTTGGCCGGCTGCTGGTTGGCGGTGTCGTCGGCGGCCGGCGCAGGAAGCGAGGCCGCCGCGGCGAGTGCGGCGATGGCAAGAGCGGAAAGTCGCATGGTGTTCTCGTGAGTCAGAAGAAGAACGACAGCCCGGCCGCGACGGCGCGGTACTCGGTGCTGCGGGTGTCGTTGAGGAAGGCGGTGTACAGCGTGTAGTCGGCGCGCAGCACGAAACGGTCGCTCACGTGGTAGCGCAGCCCGAGCGAGGCGTCGGCCATCTTGGCGTTGGTGGTGAGTGCGCCCACCAGGCTGGCGTTCGGAATGTTCTTGAACTTGCCCAGCCCGATGCCGAGGAACGGCGACAGCCGCTTGTCGGACCAGGGCTCCACGTGCAGGTCGAGCTGCCAGAAGTTGGTGCCGGAGAACGTGCCCTGCACCTGGCCGATCGCGGCCTCGCCGGTGATCGTGTCGCTGAAGCGGTAGGCGCTCCACAGCTTGAGCATCGGCTCGGACTTGAAGCGGCCCCAGCTGGCGCCCATCTCCACGCGCCGGCGCAGGTAGTCGTCGAGCAGCACGTCGCGGAAGGTCTTGGTGCCGCCGGCCTCGGTGAGCGTGGTCTCCAGCTGGCTGCGGTTGACCCAGCCCTCCTTGCCGCCCGCGGTGCGCACCTTGAACCAGTCGGTGTGGCGCATCAGCACCTCGATCCACTCGTCGCGCGCCACCACGAAGAACACCGGATAGCCGCGCCCTGCCCCGGTGTGCAGTTCGAGGTAGGGATCGACGACCTTCAGCCGCTCGTGCGCCGGCTCGTCCGCGCGGACGGGTGCGCTGACGACGGCAGCGGCGACCAGCAGCAGCAACGCCAGGCACCGGCTGCGCAGAAAGCTCAGTCGGTGTTGCATGTTCCGCTCATCGGGTTGGCTGGGGTGAAGAGGTTGTAGCCCGCGGTGCTGAATTCGTCCTGGCCCTTGGGCATCGGATGCGTGATCCAGTACTCGATGACCTTGACGTTCGGGTCCGCACTGCTCGTGAAGATCAGGCCGCCGCCGTGCAGCACGTTGATCAGCTGCGGCTTGGCCAGCAGGCGGCTTTGCGTGAGCGAGCCCAGCACCACCTCGCCCTGCGCGGAGTAGAAGTTCTTGTACATGTCGCTGGCGCGCAGCACGTCGGGCGTGTTGGCGGCGTCGTTCAGGTCCAGCGGCTGTGCGCCCGGCACCACGCGGAACGCGCCGCCGGTGCCGGTGACGGTGTCGTGGCAGCCGCCGCCGGCGCAGGTGTTGGTGGTGACGCTGCCGCCGATGTTGGACGGCAGCGGCGTCACGAAGATCGGGTTCACGCAGCGCTGGAAATACGCGAACGACAGCTTCTGTCCTCCGGTGACCGGCGGGTTGGTCACCGTGTCGGGGTTGCTCAGCGGGCTGCCACCGCCGCCGCAGCCCGTCAGCCAGAGCAGTGCGGCCAGCGCAGCCGCGCCCGTCAACCCTCGCCGTGCATGCGTCATCGACATCCGCTCGAGATCCAGTTGATGAGGGTGTTGTAGTTGGCGCTGCCGGCCGGCAGCGGAGGCGTGGTGGCCGTGGAGCCGGCCGGGTGCGGCACGGTGGACGGCTGCGTCACCAGGCGGTTGCTCGCGGCATTGCACACGTCCGAGATCATCGACAGCGTGACGCCGTAGTCGCCCTCGGGGCTGCCGGTGAGCACGAAGCGGTTGTCGCGGAACGAGGTGGTCAGCGCGGGCCGGCCGTCGTTGGTGCTGCCCACCGGTTGGTGGCAGCTGGCGCAGTTGGCCTGCAGGATCGGCAGCACCTGGGTGGTGAAGGTGTCCATGCTGAGGCCGGTGAACTCGCGCACGCCGCTCGAGGCGTCGAACGGGTCGTTGTAGTACTGGCCGCCCAGGTCCATCCACTCGGCGACCAGGCGCTTCTCGGCCGCGTTGAGCATCTGCGAGTGGTCGATCGGCGGATTCGGATGCACCGTACGCGCCTGCGCGCCGGCCATCAGGTCCTGACCGAACAGAATCTCGCCGAGCCGGCTCTTGCGCGCCAGGCCCACGGCCTCGCCTTCGCTGGCCGAGGTGTCCACCAGCGCGGGCAGGCGCACCACCTCGGGCACACCGTCGCGCAGTTGCGTCTTGGGCCGGCCGGTGACGGGGTCGATGTCGGGGTCGCCGACCAGCAACTCCTGGTACGACACCATGCGGCCCGCGCCGGAGATGCTGGAGCGCAGGTCCAGCTTCACCGGATCGGTGTGGCAGTTGGTGCAGGTGTTGGCGCCACGGTCGCGCGTCCACATCGGCGCGATGTGCTCCGGGTAATTGATGATGCCGTTCACCGGGGCCGGCGTGGCCAGGTCGTCGGCCGGGTTGGCGTTGCCGGTGTAGTGCAGCGCTACTGCGGCCTTGGCCTTCACGCCCGACTGCGTGGTGTCGGCCCACACGTCGGTGGAGATCAGGTCGGAGATCAGCTGCAGCGCACTGGCGTCCAGGCGGGTGCGCGTGCCGGCCATCGTCTCGCCCGACTGATGGGCCGCGCTCATCGCGCTTTTCAGGCCGGCCGGCAGCGCGTTGACCACCGCGCCGGAGTTGAGCGCGCCGCCGCGGCGCGGGCTGTGGCAGCCGTCGCAGGTTCGGCGCTCGCCGGGGCGCACCTGGATCCAGTTGGTGTGGGTCTGGAACGCGCGGCCTTGCGCATCCACCACCGCCAGGCCGATCGGCGTGTCGGCCGGCACCTCGAGCTTGAACGAGCCATCGGGCTCGATCGGCGCGTAGCCGAGGATCTGCTGCATCTCGAACTCGGTCTCGCCGATCGCGTTGCGCAGGCCGGTCATGCCGGTGGGCGGCGCCACCGCACGCACTGCACGGATGAAGCGCGCAGGTGCGCAGCCGTAGGCCGGATCGGCCGGGTCCTTCATCTTCACGAGATCAGCCACCTGGGCGCGGGTGTCCAGCGGGTCGGCGGGCGTGGTCTTGGCGATCGCGGTGGTGCAGCCGGGAGCCAGGTCTGCGGCGGTGAGCACCGGGTCGCCCATGCGGCCCAGGCCGTCGGTGTCGTACACGCTGCGCACTTCGAGCAAGCCCTTGCCGCGCGCCGCCATGTCGGCGTCCACCGCAGTGGGCTCGGCCGCGCTCGGTTCGGCGCGCGCCTGCAGCGGGATCGGGTCGGTGTACATGAAGCCGGCCGGCGGCGTGGCCACGTTGAGCCAGGTCTGCTTGGCCGGGTCGAACATGTACACCGCATACGACGGCGGCACGTCGTTGACGAACGGGTCGGTGGCCGACGCCATGCGGTTCTCGTCGCCCAGCGCATCGAGCTGCGCCTGCGTGAGCGTGGCGCAGGAGACGACCGCGTTGTCCGCGGTGCGACGCACCTCGCACGGCGCATACGACAGGAGCACGCGGTTGGTGCCGTCCCACAGCGGGTACGGCGTGGACACGCGGCCGTAGGCCGAGACACCGCGCCCGTCGCTCAAGGCCTGCAAGGTGGGCTGGTGCTGGCCGCCCTGCGCCGGCACGCTGGAATTGGCCGGCGTGTTCTGCTCGGAATAGTTGGCCACGTCCACGAACACCAGCGCGCCGCCCTCGTGGGTGCGCGACAGCGGCATCAGGTCGGAGCTGACCTGCCCCGCGTACGGCCCGGCCGGATCCATGTCGCGCGGGTGCAGGAAGCTGTTGCCTTCGCTGTGCGCGCCGTACAGCACGAACATGTCGGTGCCGTCGGGCTTGACGCGGAAGATCTTGAAGTGATTGCGCCCGCCCACGTGGTCCCAGCGCGAGAACATGATGTCGCCGTTGGGCCGCACCACCGGGTTGCGGTCATGGCTCTGGTTCACCGAGATCTGCGTGATGTTGCTGCCGTCGGCGTTCATCGTGTGCAGGTTGAACACGCGCTCGCGCTCGTACTCGTCAAGCGCGAAGTAGGTGTGGCCCAGCGCCTGGTGCTTGGAAGTGGTCTGCCGGTTCGACGAGAACACGAAGCCACGGCCGGCCGGCAGGTAGGCCGGGTCGGCATCGTCGTCGTCGGTGGAGTTGGTGACGCGCCGCAGGATGCCGCCAGTGAGGCCGCCCGTGGTCATGTCGTATTCCCAGATGTTCCAGCGCCCGGTGCATGCCGGCTGGCCGTTGATCGTGGAGGTGTTGGTGGTGGGGCAGCGCAGCGCGAACGCGAGCTTCTTGCCGTCGTACGACACCTCGGGGTCGGACACGTCGCCCTGGCCCTGCGTGATGCCTTGGGTGATGTTGTGCTCCTCGGCGCTGGGCGATGACTTCTCCCGGATGATCAGGTCACCGCCGGCCGCGAACGGCGCGGCGTTGGTCGGGTTGAGCCCCACCGTGTTGACGCGCTTGGCGTAGGCGACCGCCACGTCGCCCTGCACGGTGACGGTGCTGTCCTCGCTCGACGAGCCGCTGCCGCACCCCGCGAGTGCCGCGGCCGCGGCGATCACCGACAAGATGATCCACGCGCGCGCGCTCGATGCCTGATGGTCCATGCTGGCCTCCTGATCGTTAGTGATGCGTGGCCGGCGCCTGCGCCAGCAGCCCCTGCGAGAAATGCAGCGTGCCCTGTGCGTCCACCACCACGGCGTCCACGCCCGGCAGTTGCTGCACGTGGCGCAGCCCGGCTTCGACGCCGAGCACGAACACCGTCTTGGACAGCGCCTCGGCGGTCAGGCCGTCGGGCGCGAGGATGGTCACGCTATGCACCGCGCGCGGGGAGGTGCCGGTGCGGGGATCGATCAGGTGGTGATGGCGCACGCCCGCTTCGTCGTCGAAGAAGCGCTCGTAGTCGCCCGAGGTGGACAAGGCCACGTCCTCCAGCGGCAGCACGGCCACCACCTCGCCCGCACGGCGCGGGTGGCGGATTCCGATGCTCCAGGGCCGGCCGCGCCGGTCGCCGATCACGCGGCTGTCGCCGCCGGCGGCCACGAACGCGTGGGCGATGCGGTGGCGCCGCAGGATGGCCACGGCGTTGTCCACCGCATGGCCCTTGGCGAAACCACCCAGGTCAATGCGCATGCCCTCACGGGCAAAGCGCAGGGTGCGCGCCTTGCGGTCCAGCAGCAGATGCTGCCAGCCGATGGCCGCGCGTGCGGCGGCCAGCGCCGCCTCGTCGGGGCGGCGGCCTGCGCGGTAGTCGTAAAGCTGGCCCGCGCTGGCATAGGTGATGTCGAAGGCGCCGCCGGACAGGCGGGAGAAGCCGAGCGCGCGGTCGATCAGCACGGTCATCTCCTCGCTCAGCGGCACTGCTTCGCGTGCGGCATCGCGGTTGATGCGCGCCAGTTCGGAGTCGGGCTTGACGGGGCTCATGGCCCGGTCGATGCGGTGCATCTCGGCCATCACCGCCGCAGCCGCCGCATGGCCTGCAGCCGGGTCGTCGCTCCACAGCTCGACCCGCACCGCCGTGCCCATGATGGCTTCCTCGCGCACCGTCCAGCCGGCTGCGTTTGCTGCCGGTCGCACGAGCGCACGCGCAAGCCGAGCCTTCCAGGCCCCCTCGACTGCTTTCACGCTGGTCCCCCGCGGTCTTGCGACCTTCGTTTCTGATTTGGCTCAACACCACGCAGGACGCATGCCTGCACGGCGAGCCGATCATGCGATGCGGGTGTACCTGGAATGCGCCACTACTTGGCAACTCAGTTGTCAGGCCCGTTCACTTTCGCGTCGAAGGGTGACTGAATTGAGTTACCTTGCGAGAGGACGATTCAAATGTAAGCGGATGCACGCCGCCTTGCGGCCCCGGCGGCTACAGCTTCTGCAGGGCCGCGGCCACCCGGGCCCGGTCGCCGGGATCCACCGCGTCGGCCAGCTGTTGCACGAACTGCGCCCGCGTGGCGGCCTGCGCGGCGGCCTTGCGGATCAGCACCTTCGCGATCGGGCCGACGATCTCCACCATCACCGGCAGCGCTGCACTCACCAGGGCCTCGGTGAGCTTGTCGCCGGCGGCGGAAGCCGGTGGCGCGGTGGGCGGCGTGGTGCGTGCAGCCGGGGCACCGGTGCGCGGCATGAACAGGGTTCGGGCATGGGCGGCGGCCTGCGCACCCGAGACGAACTGCGCGCGCTCGCGCTCGTCCGGGATGTGCTGCGCCACCGCCATGCGCAGGCTCTCCACGTCGGAGCAGGTGCGCGCGGCCTTGCGCACGATCGCCTTGGCGATCGGCCCCATCACGGTGGCCAGCGCCCGCTCGACGTCCGCCACGGCGGAGGCGTTGGCCCCGGTGGTCCAGTCCACAGGCGTGGGCACCACCACGGTGGCGTCGTCCGGATCGTCCTGCGCGCGGCTGCGCGTGAGCGGCATGCCGCGCGCCGCCAGCGCCTCGCGGAACTCGGCGGCGCTGCCGATGCGCGCGGCCGGCTTCTTGGCCAGCGCGCGCGCGACCAGCGGGTCGTAGAACGCAGGGCAGGCGCCGTTGGACACGAGGCTGGGCGCGGCGGGATCCTCGTTCAGGATCTTGTACATCACCGTCTCCGCCGAGCCGGTGAACGGCGCGCGCCCGGTGAGCAGGCGGTAGAGCAGCACGCCGGCGGCGAACAGGTCCACCTTGTGGCTCATGCCTTCGCCGATGTACTGCTCGGGCGCCATGTAGCCCGGCGTGCCGATCATCGAGGCCACGCGCGTGAGCGCGATGCTCTCGATGCGCGCGATGCCGAAGTCGGTGAGCTTGACCTGCCCGTCCTGCGTGATCAGCAGGTTGGCCGGCTTGATGTCGCGGTGCCACACGCCGTGGCGGTGCGCGCAATCGAGCGCATCGAGCAGCTGGTCCATGATGGACAGCGCTTCCGCCTCGGGCAGCTGCGGGCGCGCCTGCAGCAGCTTCTCGAGGTTGCGGCCCTCCACGTATTCCATGGCGATGAAGGCGGTGGCCTCGTCCTCGCCGTACTCGTAGATCTGCACGATGCCCGGGTGCGACAGCCGCCCCACCGCCTGCGCCTCGTTGCGAAAGCGCGCGGCGATGCTCTCGCGCTCGTGCTCGTCGCCGATCAGCGCCTTCTGGATCGTCTTGATCGCCACCGGACGGTGAATGCCCGGGTCGAACGCCTTGTACACCACGCCCATGGCGCCCTGCCCCAGGACGCCGGCGATCGGGTACTTGCCCAGCCGTTCGGGATGATTCATCACCGCCGGATTTTGCCGCTCAGCTGTCGAGCAGCTTCATGGCATGGACAAGGCTCTTGCGCATGCGCCCGAACGAATCGGCCAGCACGCCGATTTCGTCACGCGAGCCGGTGGCGAACTCCGGCGCCTCCAGCTCGCCGCGGCTCACGCGGTCGGACAGCGCCGACAGCCACGTGACGGGCTGGATGACCAGCTTCCACAGCATCACGTTGAGCGCGCCGCCGACCAGCAGGAACACCGCCGTCAGCAGCCCCATCACCACCGCGAAGGCGTGGTCGGCCTGCTGCAGCGGCACCGTCATCGGCACCGACACCACGCGCGCGCCCAGCACCTCGCCCACCTTCCAGCCGAAGCCGTTGGACGGGCCATAGCGGTCGATCAGGGTCTTGGGCGCGACGTCGGGCGTGCTGTGGCAGCCCAGGCAGGCCTCGCCGATGCGCACCGGCTGAGCGATGTACAACGAGCGGCCGCTCGGCGTTTCACGCTGGCCCACAAATTCCTTCAGCTCGGGAGAACCCCTGAACTGGCCGATCACGTCGGCCTCCCAGTCGACCGCGCGGTCGCGGGGGTTCGTGGGGTTCAGCATCGCCGACTTGAACGCGTAGTCGGGGTAGTCCTTGTGCAGCGCCGCCAGCACCTCGGCCGCCGAGAACGCGGGCACGGACTGCGGCAGGAACGTGTACTGCATCTGCGTCTTCAGCAGCGGCGCGATCTGCGTGGCCGTGTAGGTGCTCACGGCATCCGCCTTGCGCATCAGCAGGCGCGCGCGGTCGACCACCGCCTCTTCGGCATTGGTGCGCAGCAGGTTGCGCGCGATCACGGCCGACGCCGCCAGCCCGAGCGCGAACACGAGCAGGAACACGAGATTGAACTTCAGCAGCAGCTTCATAGATGTCTCCAGGGCTTCATCGGGCGGGGGACGAGGACGGGCGTTGGAACCGCTCGGGGAACAGGATGCGCTCCCACTCGCGATGCGCACGCAGGTCGGCGACCAGCGCCTTGCGGAACTCGCCGCGCGCCAGCGGCATCCAGCGCGACACGTAGCTGCGCCGCAGCGCCGGCTCGGCGTCGAGCCAGGGCTGCAGGTCGCCATAGGTGGGCGCGGGTTGCGGCTTGGGTGCCACCACGCGCGCCTTGAACAGCGCCGCGCGTGCAGGCAGCGTGTCGAGGAACGGGCGCGGCACCTGGGCAATGAACTCGGCCGAGGGCCGCGGCGCGACGCCGTGCGCCGCGCCCTGGCGCTGGAAGAACTGCCCCGGCTTCAGCGTCACGGGCGCCGCGTCGGCGCGGTGCTCCTCCAACACGGCGCTGCCGGACTCGGTGAACACCTGCACGCTGTCGGCCTGCACGTGCATCACTGCCTTGCCGCCGGGCTCGCGCAGGTCGAGCGCCGCGCTGGCCAGCGCCAGGTTGCCCTTGGCCCAGCCCTGCAGCAGATAAGCGTCCGCCGGCGGCCGGCGCCCGCCGGTGAAGTGCGGCGCGAGCAGCAACTGCGTGGCGCCACCGAGGTTGAGAGCGCGGCCGTCCGCCAACTCGATGCGCAGCAGCCGCGCAGCCGGCGCGGTGGTGACGATGTCGCCGGCCTGCAGGCGCACCCCCTCGGCGAGACCGAAGCGCGCCGTGCCGCGAATCAGCGTGGCTTCGCCATCGAGGATGGTCACGATGGCGTTGGCGTCGGCGGCGCGACTGGCGCTGCCGCACAGCAGCAGCACCACGGCCAGCAACCACGCGGCCAGCCTCCTGCCCGGTAGCAACATTCGGTCCTCCAAGTCTTGTGCCTTTCACTGCCCGGCCCACCCGCCGGACAAGCCTCGGAGTGTCCTATAGGCGGCCGCGTCAGGGAATGGTGAATTCCGTCACCTGCGGCGCGGGGTCGAGCAGCCACTGCAGGATGTGCTGTGTCTGTGCCGGCTCGGACAGCACCGGCGCGTGCCCGGTATGCGGCACATGCGCCACCGTCATCGGCCGCATGCGCTGCATGCGGCCGATGGTGCCGGGCAGCAGCGCGTCCGAGAGCATGCCGTGCAGCAGCAGCACCGGGCAGCGAAGCTGCGCCCACTCGGGCCATTGCTGCACGCTGCGTTGCGCGTCGCGCTGGTAGGCCAGCAGTGCGCGCGGATCGTGCCGGTACACGCGGCCGTCGTTCTCGGGCGACCAGCGGGTCTGCTGGTACGCGAGGAACAGGCGCGTGGTGTCACTGATCGGACCGTCGTTCTTGTGCGCCGCGCCGATGCGCCGCATCAGCTCGGCCGGCGTGCGGAACACGTAGTAGCGCGCCAGCGTCTCGGCGCGGCGCGCGCGGCGCGCACGCGGGATCGCAGGGCCCACGTCATTGAGCACCAGGCGCCGCACGCGCTGCGGATGCGCTGCGGCAAACGCGATCGCCGCACTGCCGCCCATCGACGAGCCCACCAGCGCCGCGCTGGGCGCACCCAGGTGCGCGAGCAACTGGCGCAGTTGTTCCACGTAGGTGGCCAGCGTGTATTCGTGGTCGTCGGCGAGCCAGCCCGACAGGCCGCGGCCCAGCCAGTCCATGCACACTACGCGAAAGTGGCCGCGCAGTGCCTGCGCCAGGAACGCGAAGCGCATCGCGCTGTTGGCCACGCCCGCGCCGCACACCACCAGCGGCGCGTCCTGCGGGCCCCAGTCGCTGTAGGCCACCGGCGTGGTGTAGGCCTTGCGAAGTCGCGCAGGCACCTCGCGCTGCAGGCTCAGCGGCTGCACGTATTCGAAGCGGCGCAGCTGGTATTGGCCGTCGAAGCGGGCCGCCAGCGCCTCGGCCGCGGCGTCGGCGTCGCGCCAGCTGTCCCGGGCATGCGTCATGGTGCGGTCCCTTTGCCGCCGCCGCGCTCGCGCTGGCGGATCACGTCGATCATCACGTTGAAGGTGCGCGCCAGCGTGCCGATCTCGTCGCCGCGCTGCACGATGACGGCGGCGTGCGCATAGTCGCCCTGCTTCAGGGCGTCGGCGCCGCGCGTCAAGGCCTGGATCGGGCGCACGATGCCACGCGCAAAGCGCAGCGCCAGCCCGGTGAACAGCAGGCCGACGAGGAGCGCGCTCACCAACAGCTGCAGGAACAGGCGCTGCAGCGGTCGCTCGAACTGTGCGCGCGGCTCGCTCACGCCCACCACCCAGTCGTGCGCCAGCACCGGCGCGAATCCGGCGATCTGCTCCTCGTCCTGCGCACCCTCCGGGTAGCTGACATGCCCCAGCTCGCGCGCGCCCACCATCGCATGGGCCAGCTGCGGCAACTGCAGGCTGGCGATGCGGTCGCGCCGGAAGCGTTGGTCCGCGCGGATGGCGGCCAGCGTGGCCGCCGGCAGCGGCACCAGGCTGCTGTAGAGCTTGCGCGCGTCGGGGTGCAGGATCACGACGCCGTCGCCGTCCACCACGAACGGCGTGCGTGAGGAGCCGCTGCGTGTTTCGTCCAGCAGCGCATTGAACGACGAGGCCCGGATGCGCAGCACCACGGCGCCGAGCACGCGCCGGGCATCGTCGAACACCGGCTCGGCGTAGAACATGCCTGCTGCGCCGGCCACCGAGCCCACCACGATGCCGGTGGTGTGCGGCCGGCCCTGCATCGCGGTCTTGAAGTAGTCGCGGAACCCGAAGTTGCGGCCCATCACCTGCGGGTCGTTGGACACCACCGCGGTGCCGCCGGTGTCCATCACCATCACGAGGTGGATGTCGGGATTGGCCTGCACCAGCGCCACCAGCTGCGCACGCAGCGCCTCGCGCCCGGCGGGTGACGGCGCCGCCAGGAACGCGCGGAAGCCGCTGTCGGCCCCGAGCATGCGCGCGAGGTGCCGGCTGTCGATGATCAGCTGCGACAGCCGGCCCGCGGTGCTGCGCGCCAGCTCCTCGAGGTTGCGCAACTCGCCGGCGGACACCGCGTTCAGGCTGCTGCGCAGGTTGACGTAGCCGGTGATCGACATCGGCAGCAGCGCGGTGAGCGTCATCGCCAGTGTCATGGTCAGTGCCAGCGGCCAGTTCGAGGGCCGCAGCCGCCGTGCGAGCTGCCGTGCGCCGTGGCGCAGGCGCTGCCACGGCGAGCTGCGCTCGGCGTGGCCCGGCGCGGCGGCTGCAGCGTCGCCGGCGCGCAGCGCCTCCTGCAGGCCGAGGCTGGCGGCATGCGCGGCAAACAGCGCGCTGCGCCACTGCGGCACGTCCTGCGGGCGGTCGGCGGCGTCGAAGGCCAGCGCCCAGTCGATGGCGGCCAGGAACTGCGGGCTGAAACGCCCCTGCCCCAGCTGCTGCGCGGGCACCAGCGCCTCGCCGGCCGCACGTGCCTCGGCGCTGGGCGGCGCCTTGCCGGTCACCAGCCAGTACAGCGTGGCGCCCACGGCGTAGATGTCGGTCCACGCGCCCTGGTCGCCGTCCAGATACTGCTCGATCGGCGCATAGCCCGGTGTCACCACCACGTCGGCCTGCGCGCCGCCGCCCACGGCCTGGCGTGCGGAGCCGAAGTCGAGCAGCACCAGACTGCCGTCGCGCTCGCGCACCTGGATGTTGTCGGGCTTGATGTCGCGGTGCAGGTAGCCGGCGGCATGCACCGCCGACAGGCCGTCGAGCAAAGGCTGCAGCAGCAGCATCAGCTCCTTCTCGGGCAGGTCGCGGTGCGCCGGCCACCAGCGCTTGAGCGGGCTGCCGCGCTCGTACTCCAGCACCATGTACGCCGTGGCATGGGCCTCGAAGAAGCGCGCCACGCGCACGATGTTCGGATGCCGCAGGCTGGCCAGCGTGCGCGCTTCGGCCAGAAAGCTCTCCAGCCCGCTGCGGTAGCGCTCGCGGTGCCGGCTGGCATTGGGCGACACCGTCTTGCCCGCGGTGCGGAACGCGATCTCCTCGGGCAGGTATTCCTTGATCGCCACCGGCGCATCGAGGTGCACGTCGGTGGCCAGGTACGTGATGCCGAAGCCGCCCTGCCCCAGCAGCTTGTCGATGCGGTATTCGTGCAGCCGGAAGCCGGGCGGCAGCGAGATCGCATGGCGCGAGCGCGGCAGCGGCGGTCGCGGGCCGCTGCGCGGCGGCGCCGAGGCCGGCGCGGCGGGTGCGGACGCCGGCTTGACGACCGTGGCCTCGTCGTCCACCGCGGGCACGGCGCGGATGACGGTCTGGTCGGGGTCGTCGGGCTGCATTGGAATCGGGGGTGGCGGCGAGTGTCGTCTAGCTGCACGCCGCCTCTCAAGGGACAATGGCACGCGTTCAACGCCCAAGGAGCCGTTCATGCAGATCAAGACCCTCGTGCTTGCCTTGTCGCTTGCCGTCGCAGCCGCCCTGCCCGGCACGGCCGCCGCCGAAGGCCCGGTGCTGAAGGGATCGCAAGTCACCGAGTCGGCCCTGATCGATGCGCTCTCGGTCGAGGCACCGGCCGACGCCGCCAGCGGCGTGCGCACGCGCGGCTTCCGTCCGGCCAACAGTGCAGCCACCAGCGCGCGGCCCGCCAAGGCGGGCCCGGGGCGGGCATCGCTGCTGATCACCTTCAACACCGATTCGGCCGTGCTCACGCCCGAAGCCACGCATGCTCTGGACACGGTGGCCAAGGCACTGCAGAGCGATCAGCTGGCCGGGCTGTCGTTCCGCGTCGAGGGCCACGCCGATCCGCGCGGCGACGCCGAGCACAACATCAAGCTGTCGCAGCAGCGCGCAGAGTCGGTGATCGACTATCTCGTCACCCACCAGGGCGTCCTGCCCGAGCGGCTGAGCGCCGTTGGCAAGGGCGCCAGCGAGCTGCTTGACCCTGTTCACCCCACGGCACCGGAGAACCGCAGGGTCACGATCGTCACCCTGCGCAACTAGCGCGCGGCAGCGCCGCTACTGCTGCGCCAGCTCGCGCCGCTCGAACAGGTAGTCGGTGCCGGGCTGGTGACCGCTGAACGGCGCAGCGCCGTACTGCGGCCGCTGCGGCAGCTCGCGCGCCACCGCGAAGCGCACCTTCGCGAACACGTTGCCCCCAGGCTGCCAGCTGGCCAGGTCGCGCAGCGACTGCATCAGGTTCCAGGCGAACGGCGAGTGCCCCTGCTTGCCCTCGTCGGCCACCGGCTCGTTGCCGCCGGAGGACATCGCCACCGCCGCCTTGTGGCTCAGCACACGGGAGGGGTCCAGCGGCGCGGCCGAAGGTCCGATGCGCTCGCCGGACACCAGCGATCCGGAATAGCAGCTGTCGGAGATCAGGGCCACCTGCGACGCGCCGATCTCGCCGATCAGGCGCCCGATGTCGGCGTTGGAGATCCAGCTGCGCGGGTTGTCGGGGTCGGCGTTGGCGGTCTGCCAGTACCCCAGCCCGGTGCCGGGCACCAGCGTGCCGTGGCCGGCGTAGTACACCACCACCGAATCCTGCGGCCGCACCGTGAGCGCGAGCCGATTCAGCGCGGCGACGATCGCCTCCTTGCTGGCGTTCTCGAGCACCACCGTCTCGTAGCCCAGCGCGCTCTCGAAGGTGGCGCCGATGGCACGTGCATCACTCACCGCGTTCTCGAGCTGCGGGATGCGGCGGTCGGCATAGCGGTCGATGCCGATCACCAGCGCCACCTTGCGGCGGATCTGCGGCAGCGCGGCGGCCTTCACCGCGCGCGCTGCGGGCAGCGGGATGGCCGGCACAGCGGCAGCAGCGACAGGCGCAGGCACCGGAGCCGGCGCACCCCCGGTCGCGGGCGCCGTGGGCGCCGGTGCTGCAGGAGCCGGCGGAGCCTGCCCGGCCGCCACCGTGGCGCCGGCCGGCTCGGCCTGCATCTGCCGCTTCAAGGCGTCGGTGACCAGGCAGGTGCCGGTCTCCACCTGCTTCGCGCTCTGGCACGGCGGCAGGTCGGCCATGTCGGGGTGCTGCTCCAGCAGCGCAATGCCGTTGGCGAACACGCCCTGCTTGTACTCGTCGCGCGCCTGCAGCACCTGGGCCACACGGTCACGCGGCATGTCGGCCACTGGCAGCGGCGCGAAGGCCACCGTGCCGGTCTGCGGATCGGGCTGCGTGGCCTGGGTGGCGTCGAGCACCGGCGGGCTGCCGCTGGGCGGCGCCGGCGGCGGCAGCGTGGTGTCGCTGGCATGCTGCATCGCCACCGGCGTGTCGGGCGGCGGACTCACCACCTCGGCATGCGCAGGCACCACCGTAAGGGCGTTGGCGTTGCCGGCGTCTTGCGCAAACACGTAGTTGCGCGCGCTCAGGCCGCTGCCGTCGACCGCGTACACGCCGGCCGGCGGATCGGCCGGGGCCGAGGTGGTGAACAGCAGCGTGCCCGTGGTGGCATTGGCCAGCGTGTCAGTGCCGATGAAGCCCATCACCGAGCCATTGAGCGGCGGCAGCGGCAGGCCGACGCGGGCCAGCGTGGGTTGCGCTACGTAGGTGAGTGTGGCCGGCGTGATGTCGGCGCCAGCCACGCTGAGCGGCAGCAGGCGGTAGTTGCCGGCTTCGGCGCCGCTCAGCGTGGCACTGGCGCTCACCGCCTTGCCGACGCCGACGTTCGGGTCGCTGAACTGCGCAGCGCCCGGCACGAGGCTGACGGTGTCGCCCGCAAGGACGCCGCTCAAGGTCCAGCCGCCGACGCTGGCCAGCGTCGTGCCGTCGTACACCTTGCTGGAGGCCAGGCCGGAAGCGCTGAGGTTGCGCCGCAGGATGTCGCCCGTCAGGCTGCCCTGGTAGCCGTACACCGTGCGGCCGCTGGCATCCACCGCACTCAGCGCGAGTGGGTTCAGCGCGATCGCCTTCGCGGTGCCGGCCGATGCATCCGAGAAGTTGCCGCTGAGCACTGTGGGGTCGCTGGTCAGCGTGACCGTGTCGCCGTTGATCTGGCCACCGGTGATTGCCAGGCCGGCACTGGCCAGCGAGATCGCCGTGCTCTGGTCATACACCTTGGACGCCGTGCCGGACAGCGTGACGCTCGGCGTCACGCCATAGACCACGCCGTTGTTGGTCTGGTCCGGCAAGGCGCCAGGCGCCGTGTTGCCGTAGGCCACGAAGGTGTAGGCCATGCCGCTGGTGTTGGCTGCCGCCGGCGACGCGCTGTAGAGCAGGCCCCGCCCGCCGTCCAGGCTGAACACGGTGGAGCCACCACTGTCGAACGAGGTGACGAAGGTGCCCGAGAAGCCCTGCAGCACGATCGCATTGCCGCTTGCCGCGGAGGCGATGGCGGACTGCGGGTCGAGCTGGATGGTGTCGGCGCGCACCACCGTGCGGCCGGTGAACGACGACAACGTGGCGGTCGTCATCGTCAACGCCGGCGCATTCAGGTTCAGGTCCCCGCCGTTGGTATCGACCGCGCTGCCTCGCACGATGACGCTGCCGCTGCCGCCGAGTCCGGCGTTGAGCGTGACCGCCATGGCGGCGGAGCTGCTGCTGAGGATGCTCGACGAATCGATCAGGATGTCGTGGTGCGCATTCAGCGTGAGGCTGACGTTGCTGCTCGGCGTGGCGATGAGCGACGCGCTCACCACGTTGATGTCGCCCGCCTGCGTGTTCGGCGCTGCGGTGCCGGTGCTCACGGTCACGTTGGAGCCGCTGTCGAGCGCCTGCAACAGCGTGGCGGTGCTCAATTGCGCGCTGTCGGCGCTGCTGCTGAAGTCGGGGCTGCCGCTGATGTTGGTGTCGCTGACGCTGTCGCTGATGAGGATGTCGTTCGGGTCGAGCAGCCAGCGTCCGGCCGCCCCGGCGGGTGCTGCGGCGCTCACCAGCGCCGGCCGGGCATCGAGCCAGCCGCCGGAGGTTTCGATCAGGCCGCCGGAGCCGCCGGCCGCGCCGCCGCGCGCGGTGAGCGTGCCGTACACGCGCGTGGCCTCGTCGCTCCACAGCACGATCGCGCCGCCGTTGCCGTTGGCGAGCGCGTCAGCCGCAATGCGCGCGCCGGCGCCCATGTAGGTGGCCTGGGCGTTCGGCACCAGGCTGTCCTGGCCCTGCATGCCACCGCCCACCAGCACCTCGCCGCCACCGTACGCGCCACTGGCGTCGACCACCGCATTGCCGTCCAGGCCCACGTGATGGCCGAGCAGGCGCACCTGCCCGCCGGTGCTCGCGCTGCCGGTGACGGTCACCGTGCCGGCCAC
This sequence comes from uncultured Pseudomonadota bacterium, assembly GCA_946480245.1. The sequence goes on along the minus strand of CAMLIZ010000019.1, from coordinate 11,595 downwards.
GATCGTCTGGCCCGCGCCGCTGTCGACCTCCACGTTGCCGCCTTGCGTGCCCGCCGCCTGCGTGACGCTGCCGGCCGCCAGGTTCACCTGGCTGGCGCCGCGCAGCACGACCTCGCCATGCGCGCCCTGCTCCAGCGTGTCGGCGCGCATCACGCCCTGCTGGTTCACGATGCCGGCCTGCACGTCGATGCGCCCGCCGTCGGCGGACAACGTGCCGAGGTTCAGCGCTTCGCCTTGCGGGGCCGTGACGCGCAGCTCGACGTTCGGCGCCCCGGTGTCGACCACCTCAATGCTCTGCCCGGCCGCCAACATCACCTGCCCGCCGGGCGCATCGATGAGGCCGCTGTTCTGCACCCCGCTGGTGCCCAGCAGCAGCACGCGGCCGCCGAGCGGCGTGCGGATCTCGCCCTGGTTCACGACGGCAGCGCCGGCGGTGGGCGCAGCGCTGAATCGATAGCGACCAGCAAGCCAGTCGGTGTCCGACAGCTGCAGGGTCGAGGCCACCAGCCCGGCAACGTCCACCCGGGCCCCGGCGCCGAAGATCACGCCGTTCGGGTTCAGCAACCACACCCGGCCGTTGCTGCTCAGGCTGCCGAGGATGCTGGACGGGTCGGTGCCGGTCACCCGGTTCAGCACCTGGCTGCTGCTGCCCGGTTGCTCAAAATGCACCGACTGGCCGGCACCGATGGAAAACGACTGCCAGTTGAGGATGGCGTTGCTGGAGTTCGTGACCGTCATCGCACCACCTTGGGTGCTCAGGCTGGCCTGCCCTTGCTGCACGGTCATGCCGCTCGGCAAGGTCTGCGCGAAAGCACACGGCAGCGACAGCAGCGCGCCGGCGGCCATGGCCCGCGCCAGCGGGCGCAGTGCAGGGATGGGCAGGTGATGCATGAGGCGCTCGGGAGATTCGGTGAGGTTCAGAAGCCGTAGGCCACGGAAGCGTGGGCACGCGCGCTGTTGCGCTCGGTCTGCGGGCCGGCGACCAATGCAGTGGCCACGTACAGCTGAGCCTGCAGCCGGCCGGCCGCCGCACGCACGCCGGCACCGGCGCTGGCAATGCGGCAGCTCTGGTGAAAGCCCATGCATGGCGCGTCATGCCGGTTCGACAGCCAGCCGGCGTCCGCGAACACCAGGGCGCTCCAGTGGCCGGCGCTGCCGGGCAAGGCCCACTCGGGCCCCGACAGCTCGGCCGACGCGAAACCGCCTCGGTCGCCGGCCAATTCGCGCTCCTCGTAGCCGCGCACCGATGCGATGCCGCCCACGCCGAACTGCTCGCCCGGCACCAGCGCGTCCGAGGTCCACTGCCCGGCGGCGCGCAATTGCAGTTGCAGCGCATCGGCGAGCGGCCGCAGAAGCGAGCCGTAGAGGCGCAGCAGCGAGTAGCGCGGCTCGGCGCCCGGGCGCACCGCTTCAAAGTGGGTGGTGCCAGCGAGCCCACCGCCGACTTGCAGGTTGTGCTGCAGCGCAACGGAGCCCGACCAGCGCGTGCTGCCGCCGCCCTGCAGCAGGTACTCCAGCACCAGCGGCTGCACCGACACGCTTTCGCCGGCGGGCCCGCAGGCGCCATCAGGCAGCCCGCTGATCGCGCACTGATTGAGGTAGGCGCGATAGTCCAGCCCCACGAACACCCGCTGCGCGACCTCGTTCACCGGCGCCAGCGCGCGGCCCACGCGCAAGCCGGCCGCGCGCCCGCGCCCGTTGAACTGCAGGCTGCCCACCGGCGTGGCGTAGCGGCCGCTGTCCACGTCGGAATAGGCAGCATAGGCGTCCAGCGTCATGCGCTGCGCGTACAGCGGCAGGTGGTAGCCGGCGCCCAGCACGTTCACGCGCGAGGGGTTGGCGGGCGCGGTCTGCCATTGCAGCGATGCCACGTCGTCGCGCCCGCTCAGGTCGGCGTGCTGCCAGCCCACGCTGGCGCGGGCCTCGCCGGTGCGGTCGTTGCCGGTGTTGTCCAGCCCCAGCGTCCAGCGCTGCAACGGCTGTTCGCTGACCGACACACGCGCCTCCACATCGCCTTGCGCACTGCCTGGCTGCAGCAGCACGCGCAGCTGCTTGCCCGGGTTCTCGTTGGCGAGCTGGATTTGCGCGTCCAGCTCGGCCAGGCGCGGCGTGCGCCCTTCGACCAGCGCCGGCAGGCTGGCGCGGATCTCGGCGTCGGTGTAGCGATGGTTGCCCTCGATGCGCACGCGCGCCAGGCGCCCCTCGATCACGGCGATCGTGACCACACCGGCAGCGGGCTGCTGCGGCGGCAGGTACGCCACCACCGCGCCATAGCCCGCCGCGGCATACAAGGCCTGCAGCGCGTGGGCGGCCTGCTTCAATTCGGCCAGCGTGCGCTCGCCGCGAAACCCGGCCAACGCCGCATCGATGGACGCAGCGCTGAGCAAGGTGTTGCCGGTGACCTCGAACTGCAGCACATGAATGCGCGGCTGCGCCTCGGCAGCAGGCGCCTGAACCTGGGCTTGCGACGCGGCATGCAGCGCGAGCGCGCAGGCCAACACAAGCGCGCGCGCGCAATGGATGCGACCGACCATGGACTCCCCCGTGACACGCCCCGCCGGCACCGCGTCTCCTGCGTGCGGTTACCGGTTTGGGGCGGCGCGCAGTCTGCGCCAACGCGGCAGCGCGAACAAGCCCCGAAGTGAAGAAATTACGTTCGGTACGGGCTAGTGCAAACGGGGGTTTTCAGCGTCACGCAAGCCTGCGACACTCCGCCCGTTTTGAATCAACACGATCGGGAGACACCGGTCATCACCCTCGGAGGGAGTGCGTTCGTGAGCGTCGATGAAGTTGGAGCATCGCTCGTCGATCGTCTGCTGCAGCCTCTTTCCGATGCCTCTGCTCCCTGCGGCCCCGATCTCGAATACGACAACGCGTTTCTCGCGCTGCAGCAAGCTGCTGCGGGCAAGCCCGAAACACAGTGGGACGCTGGCGAACCGCCGGACTGGAACAGCGTGCGCTCGCAGGCCGAGGCCTTGCTCGAGCGCAGCCGCGACCTGCGTGCGGCCGTGCTCTGGCTGCGTGCGATGGTGCATGTCGAAGGCTTTGCCGCGCTGCCCCAGGGCCTGCGCCTGCTGCATGGCCTGCTCGACCAGTTCTGGGAATCGGTGCACCCGCTGCCCGACCCCGACGACGGCGACCCCTATGCGCGCATGAACGCACTGGGCGTGCTGCGCGAACCTGAAGGCTTGATCGGCGACCTGCGCCACGCGGTGCTGCTGCGCCAGCGCGGCGTGGGCGAGCTCACCGTGCGCGGCGTCGAGCTGGCGCTCGGCCTGATGGCGCCGCGCGCCGACGAAACCGCGCTGTCGCGCGGCCAGCTCGAGCAGATGCTCGAAGCCGCCCTGGCGCAGGAGCCCGAGATCCGCGACCGCGTGCAGGCCGCGCTGGAGCGCAGCAAGGCGCTGATCGCGTTGCTGAACGACCGCGTGGGCATCGAGCAGGCGGTGGACCTGAAGCCCTTGTACGCCGCCATCCAGACGGTCGCGGGCGCGCTGCCGGCACCTGCCGAAGCCGCTCCCGACGCAACCGACGACAGCGGCGCCGCCCCGTCCGCCGACGGCAGCCCGCGCCCTGCACGGGCCGGCCTGAGCGGCGCGGTCAATTCGCGCGAGGAGGCCGTGCGCGCCATCGACATGGTGTGCGACTTCCTCGAGCGCACCGAACCCACCAACCCGGCGCCGCTGCTGCTCAGGCGCGCGCGCCGCATGATCAACCGCAACTTCCTCCAGCTGATGAAGGAGTTGGCGCCCGACGCGCTGGCCGAGGTGGCCCGCGTGATGGGTGTCGACCCCGAGAGCGTGCAGCTCGACGACGCCAGCTGATTCCCCAACGGCCCATTTCTCAATAGGAGTCGCCATGAGCAGCAGCCAGAAGTTCATTGCCCGCAATCGGGCGCCGCGCGTGCAGATCGAATACGACGTCGAGCTCTACGGCGCGCAGAAGAAGGTTCAGCTGCCCTTCGTGATGGGCGTGCTCTCCGACCTGTCGGGCAAGCCGGCCGAGCCGCTGCCGCCCGTGTCGGACCGCAAGTTCCTCGAGATCGACGTGGACAACTTCGATTCGCGCATGAAGGCCATGAAGCCGCGCGTCGCGTTCCAGGTGCCCAACACGCTCACCGGCGAGGGCAACATGAGCGTGGACATCACCTTCGACAGCATGGACGACTTCACCCCTGCCGCCATCGCGCGCAAGGTGGATTCGCTCAACAAGCTGCTCGAAGCGCGCCAGCAGCTGCAGAACCTGGTGACCTACATGGACGGCAAGTCGGGCGCCGAGGAGCTGGTGGCCAAGTTGCTGGCCGACCCGGCGCTGCTGAGCTCGTTGGCCAGCACCGCCAAGCCGGAAGAAGGCAAGGCCTAACAGGAGCAGGAGACCCTCATGGCAGAAGCAACCCAAGCCGCGTCGGCCCTGGCCGCCGTCAACCTCGAAGGCAGTGACCTCGCGTCGCTGCTGCAGAAGGAATTCAAGCCGAAGACCGACGAGGCCAAGAGCGCCGTCGAGCAGGCGGTGCAAACCCTCGCGGCACAGGCGCTGTCGCAGACCCAGCTGATCGGCAAGGACGTGGTCAAGTCCATCGAGGACATGATCGCGGCCATCGACCGCAAGCTCTCGGAGCAGATCAACCAGATCCTGCACAACGAGGAGTTCCAGAAGCTCGAGGGCGCCTGGCGCGGCCTGCACTATCTCGTCAACAACACCGAAACCGACGAGATGCTGAAGATCCGCGTGATGAACATCTCGAAGGGCGAGCTGGGCAAGACCCTCAAGCGCTACAAGGGCACCAACTGGGACCAGAGCCCGCTGTTCAAGAAGGTGTACGAGGAAGAGTACGGCCAGTTCGGCGGCGAGCCCTTCGGGTGCCTGGTGGGCGACTATCACTTCGACCAGAGCGCGCCCGACGTGGAACTGCTGGGCGAAATGGCCAAGGTGTCGGCCGCCGGCCACGCGCCCTTCATCACGGGCGTGTCGCCCACGGTGATGCAGATGGGCTCCTGGCAGGAGTTGGCCAATCCGCGTGACCTGACCAAGATCTTCCAGACCCCCGAGTACGCCGCCTGGCGCTCGCTGCGCGAATCGGATGATTCCAAGTACCTGGGCCTGGCGATGCCGCGCTTCCTGGCGCGCATGCCCTACGGCGCGCGCACCAACCCGGTGGAGGAGTTCAACTTCGAGGAAGACACCGGCGCCGCCGACCACAACAAGTACACCTGGGCCAACGCGGCATACGCCATGGCCACCAACATCAACCGCTCGTTCAAGGAATTCGGCTGGTGCTCGCGCATCCGCGGTATCGAGTCGGGCGGTGCCGTGGAAGGCCTGCCGACGCACAGCTTCCCCACCGACGACGGCGGCGTCGACATGAAGTGCCCCACCGAGATCGCCATCAGCGACCGGCGCGAGGCCGAGCTGGCCAAGGCCGGCTTCATGCCGCTGATCCACCGCAAGAACAGCGACTTCGCCGCCTTCATCGGCGCGCAGTCGCTGCACAAGCCGGCCGAGTACGACGACCCGGACGCCACCGCCAACGCCAACCTGGCCGCGCGCCTGCCCTACCTGTTCGCCACCTGCCGCTTCGCGCACTACCTGAAGTGCATCGTGCGCGACAAGATCGGCAGCTTCAAGGAGCGCGACGAGGTGCAGCTGTGGCTGCAAAACTGGATCACGCAGTACGTGGACGGCGATCCCGCGCACTCTTCCGAGGCCACCAAGGCCCGCAAGCCGCTGGCCGCCGCCGAGGTGGTGGTCGAGGAAGTCGAGGGCAACCCCGGCTACTACTCGTCCAAGTTCTTCCTGCGGCCGCACTACCAGCTCGAGGGCCTCACCGTCTCGTTGCGGCTGGTGTCCAAGCTGCCGTCCGTGAAGGGCGCGTAAGGCGCGCCTTTGCCGTTGCAGTACCGGCCGCCTCAGGGGGTGGCCACCGAGCGATTCCTTTCATTCATAGCCACAGGAGAACCACATGGCTGTCGACATGTTTCTGAAGATCGATGATGTCAAGGGCGAGTCCGTTGACTCCAAGCACAAGGGCACCATCGACGTGCTGGCCTGGAGCTGGGGCATGTCTCAATCGGGCACCACGCACGTGGGCGGCGGCGGTGGCGCCGGCAAGGTGTCGGTGCAGGACATCTCCCTGACCAAGTACGTCGACAAGGGCTCCCCCGCGCTGGTCTCCGCCTGCTGCAGCGGCAAGCACTTCAAGGAAGCCACGCTCATCGTGCGCAAGGCCGGCGACAAGCCGCTCGAGTACATCAAGATCACGATGAAGGAAGTGATCATCTCCAGCATCAGCACCGGCGGCTCCGGCGGCGAGGACCGCCTGACCGAGAACGTGACGCTGAACTTCGCCGAGTTCAAGCTCGAGTACACGCCGCAGAAGCCCGACGGCTCCGGCGACGCTGCGGTCGAGGCTGCCTGGAACATCGCCGAGAACGTCAAGATGTGACCCTCGCGGTCTTGTCGGCACACCGCCGCGCAGGCCCGCAGCTAGCGGGTTGGCGCGGCGGCGTTTCCTTTCTCTGACGCACGAAGGCGATGGCGATGAGTGCCTCCCAGGATCTGTTGCGCCAAGGCGACCCGCACGCCGCGCTGAAAGCCCTGCAGGACGAGGTGCGTGCCAAGCCCTCGGACCCCAAGCTGCGCGTGTTCCTGTTCCAGCTGCTGTGCGTGCTGGGCCAGTGGGACCGCGCGCTGAACCAACTCAACGTGGCCGGCGAGTTCGATCCATCGGCGCTGCCGATGGTGCAGACCTACCGCGAGGCCATCCAGTGCGAGCGCCTGCGCGAGCAGGTGTTCCAGGGCCAGCGCGTGCCGCTGCTGTTCGGCGAGCCCGAGCCCTGGGTGGCTCTGCTGCTGGAAGCGCTGCTGCGCGAAGGTCGCGGCGAAACCGGTGACGCAAAACGCCTGCGGGACGAGGCCTTGGAGCAGGCGCCGGCCACGGCCGGCCGCATCGACGGTCAGCGCTTCGAGTGGATCGCCGACGCCGACATGCGGCTCGGCCCCGTGATGGAAGCGGTGATCAACGGCCGCTACTACTGGCTGCCCTTCATGCACCTGCAACGCGTGGAACTGGAGGCCCCGGCCGACCTGCGCGACACGGTGTGGACCCCGGCCACGCTCGAATTCACCAACGGCGGCAACACCGTCGCACTGATCCCCACGCGCTACGCCGGCACCGACCTCGCCGATGGCGCGCTCGCACTGGCACGCAAGACCGAATGGCGCGACACGCCCTCTGGCGGCCAGGTGGGCGTGGGCCAGCGCCTGCTCGCCACCGACGCCGGCGACTTCGCGCTGATGGACGTGCGCCTGGTCGAACTGGGCGGCGACTGAGCGCCACGCGCGATGAACCTGCCCAAGGCTCTCGATCGCCTGCAGCCGGCCCTGCTGGACCGGCTGATGGACGACGACCCGGGCACGCAGGTGGAGGCGCCCGAGCAGCGCGTGATGAGCCGCAACCGCCTGCGCGATGCGGTGCTGCGCGACCTCACCTGGCTGTTCAACACATCGGCGCTGGCCGACGACGAGTTCGGCGCCCAGGAGCTGGCGCGCCGTTCGGTGCTGGGCTACGGGCTGCCGCCGCTGTCCGGCCTGTCGGCCTCCGGCATCAACGCGGCCACGCTGGAGGCCAACGTGCGGCAGGCGATCCTCGACATGGAGCCACGCATCCTGGCCGCCAGCCTGAAGGTGGAGGCGCTGATCTCGGAGCAGCAGCTCGACCATCACAACCAGCTCAGCCTGCGCATCAGCGGCCACCTGTGGGCGCAGCCGGTGCCGCTGGAGCTGCTGCTGCACACCGACATCGACCTCGAAACCGGTCGCGTCGCGGTGAAGGAGCTGGCACGGTGACCCCGCCCGCCGGTGCACGCTGATGGATCCTCGGCTGCTTCGCTACTACAACCAGGAACTGCAGCACCTGCGCGAGATGGGCGCAGAGTTCGCAACGCAGTTCCCCAAGATCGCGGCGCGGCTGCGCATGGACGGCGTGGAGGTGACCGACCCCTACGTCGAGCGCCTGCTCGAAGGCTTCGCGTTCCTCGCCGCTCGCATCCAGCTCAAGCTCGACGCCGAGTTCCCGCGCTTCACGCAGCGGCTGATCGACGTGGTGCATCCGCAGTTCCTGGCGCCGCTGCCGGCGATGCTGATCGCGCAGCTGCAGCCCAACCCGGGTGACGCTGCGCTCGCACAGGGCCCGGTGGTGCCGCGCGGCAGCACGCTGCGCGCGCAGCCGGGCAAGAGCGGCCCCACGGTGTGCCGCTTCCGCACGGCGCACGACCTGCAGCTGTGGCCGGTGGAGCTGGTGTCGGCCGAGTACTTCACGCACGCCGCCAACCTGCCGCTGGCCACCGTGCCCGAGTGGCGCAAGTACGGCGGCGGCGTGCGCATCAGCCTGCGCACCACCGGCGGGCTCGACTTTTCCCAGATCACCTGCGATGACCTGCGCGTGCATTGCGCCGGGATCGACGAGGTGGCGTTCCGCCTGCACGAGCTGATCTGCGGTCACGCGCTGGGCGGCTTCGTGCTCGGCGCACCGGGCAGCGGCAAGCATGAGCTGCTGTCGCCCGACCTGGTGGAGCCGGTGGGCTTCGACGACGAGCATGCGCTGCTGCCGGTGAGCCTGCGCGGCTTCCAGGGCTACCGGCTGCTGCAGGAGTACTTTGCGTTCCCGCAGCGCTTCCTGTTCTTCGACCTCAAGGGCCTGGGCGAGGCGTTGCGCCGCGTCGGCGGCCAGCAGGCCGACGTGGTGCTGCTGTTCTCGCGCGGCGACACGCAGCTGCAGCAGACCGTGGACGCCGGCAGCTTCGCGCTGCACTGCGTGCCGGCGATCAACCTGTTCGAGCACCGCTGCGACCGCATCCACGTCACGCCGGGCACCTACGACTTCCACGTGGTGCCTGACCGCACCCGGCCGATGGACTACGAGATCGTCGAGATCACCGAGGTCACCGGCCACGGCACCGGGCTGGACAGCGAGCGCAACTTCCTGCCGCTGTACGCTGCCTTCCACACCGAGGACCACCAGCACGACGCCTACTTCTCGCAGCAGCGCGAGCCGCGCCTGATGTCGGACGCACAGCGCCGCGAAGGCCCGCGCTCCTCGTACATCGGCAGCGAGGTCTTCATCTCGGTGGTCGATCCGCGCGAGGCGCCCTACCCCGGCGACCTGCAGCAACTGGGCGTGAAGGCCCTGTGCTCCAACCGCGACCTGCCGCTGCTGATGCCGCTGCTCGGCGCGGGCCACGACCTGGTGCTGGACACCGCCGCACCGGTGGCCGGCATCCGCGTGGTCAAGGGCCCGTCGCGTCCGCTGCCCGCGCAAAGCCAGGCCAACGTGGCCTGGCGCTTCATCAACCAGCTTACGCTCAATCACCTGTCGCTGCTGGACACCGATGAGCAGCAAGGCGCGGCCGCGCTGCGCGAGATGCTGCGGCTGTATGCACACGAGGGCGACGCGGCGCTGCAGCGCCAGATCGAAGGCGTGCGCTCGGCGCGCACGCGGCCGGTGGTGCGTCGCCTTGGCATGCCGGGGCCGATCGCCTTCGGCCGCGGCGTGCAGATCGAGGTGGAGGTGGACGAGCTCGCGTTCCAGGGCGGCAGCGCGTTCCTGCTCGGCTGCGTGCTCGAGCGCTTCTTCGCGCGCCACGTGTCGCTCAACGGCTTCACCGAAACCCGCGTGCGCTCGCAGACGCGCGGCGAGATCCTGATCGGGAGGCCGCGATGCGGGACACGCCCGATCCTCTGAGCCCCCAATGGCTGCAGGCGCTGGCCGACGAGCCCTGGGCGCATGACTTCTTCCATACGCTGCGCGAGATCGACGCGCATTCCGGCAAGCCGCGGCTGGGCACGGCACGCAAGCCGGCCGACGAGCCGGTGCGCCTCGGCCAGGCGCCGGACCTGTCGTTTGCGCCGAGCGCACTGCATGCCGTCTCGCCCTCGGGCCCGGGCGGCAAGCCCCGCATCGAGGTGCGCTTCTTCGGCCTGTTCGGCCCGAATGGCCCGCTGCCGCTGCACCTGACCGAGCATGCGCGCGAGCGCCTGCTGCACCACGGTGACGCCACCTTTGCTCGCTTTGCCGACCTGTTCCACCACCGCCTGCTGCTGCTGTTCTACCGCGCCTGGGCGCAGGCCCAGCCCACGGTCAGCCTGGACCGCCCGGCCGAGGATCGCTTTGCCGCCTACGTCGGCTCGCTGATCGGCCTGGGCCTGCCCGGCGTGCAGGCGCGTGACGCGGCGCCGGAGCAGGCCAAGCGCTACTTCGCGGGGCTGCTGTCGCGTCAGGTGCGCAATGCCGACGGGCTGGCGCAACTGCTCACCGGCTACCTGCGGCGCCCGGTGCAGGTGGAGCAATTCGCCGGCGGCTGGATGCCCTTGCCGCCCAGCGAGCGCTCGCGCATCGGCCGCCTGATCGGCGGGCGCCGCAACAACAGCGCGCGCGTCGGCCAGAGCGCCGTGCTGGGCACGATGGTGTGGGATCGCCAGCACCACTTCCGGCTTCACATCGGCCCGCTCGACCGCGCCGCGTTCGAATCGCTGCTGCCAGGCGGCACCGCGCTGCCCGCGCTGGTGGCGCTGGTGGAGCAGTACGTGGGCCTCGAATTCGCGTGGGACCTGCAGCTCACGCTCAAGCCCGAACACGTGGCCCCCACACGCCCCGGCCGCCACGGCCGCCTGGGCTGGACCTCCTGGCTCGGCAGCACGCGCCGCACGCAGCACGCCGAACTGCGCCTCGCCCCCGGGCCGGCAGTGCAGCGTGCGATGCGCCAGGCCGCCGCCCATCCGCAACCCGCTTCCTCCTGAAAGACCCCGCCATGGCAGAGATCTCTCGCGTCGCCGTCTTCGGCAAGCTCAACAGCCTGGCCTACAAGGCCGTCGAAGGCGCCACTGTGTTCTGCAAGCTGCGCGGCAACCCGTACGTGGAGCTGGAGCACTGGGTGTCGCAGATCGTGCAGACGCCCGATTCCGACTGGCACCGCATCATCCAGCACTACGGGCTGGACGTGTCGGTGCTGGCCAAGGACATCACCGCCGCGCTCGACAGGCTGCCGCGCGGCGCCACCGCCATCAGCGACATCTCCGACAACATCACCAATGCGGTGGAGCGCGGCTGGGTGTACGGCTCGCTGATGTATGGCGACCGCGTGGTGCGCAGCGGCTACGTGCTGCTGGGCATGCTGAAGACCAGCTTCCTGCGCAACGCGCTGTTCGCGATCTCGCGCCAGTTCGAGCGCATCAAGCCCGACGACCTGGCCGACGGCCTGCTGAAGATCATCGCCGGCTCGCCGGAGGACGGGCAGACCGCCACGGACGGCTCGTCGGGCAGTGCCGAGCCCGGCGAAGCGAGCGGCGCGATCGCGCCCGCGCAGATGGGCAAGCAGGAGGCGCTGAAGAAGTTCACCACCAACCTCACGGAGCAGGCGCGCAGCGGCAAGATGGATCCGATCGTCGGCCGCGACGACGAGATCCGGCAGGTGGTCGACATCCTGATGCGGCGGCGCCAGAACAACCCGATCCTGACCGGCGAGGCCGGCGTCGGCAAGACCGCGGTGGTCGAGGGCTTCGCCCAGCGCATCGCGCGCGGCGACGTGCCGCCCGCACTCA
>CAMLIZ010000018.1 GCA_946480245.1 uncultured Pseudomonadota bacterium | reverse complement strand
TGGCTGATCTCGTGGCCGATCACGGCGCCGATGGCGCCGTAGTTGACCGCGTCGTCGGCCTTCATGTCGAAGAACGGCGGCTCGAGGATCGCGGCGGGGAACACGATCTCGTTGAAGTTGGGGTTGTAGTAGGCGTTCACGGTCTGCGGCGTCATGCCCCATTCGCGCCGGTCCACCTTCTGGCCGGCGCGCACGGCCAGGCGGTCGTGCTCGAAGCGGCCGGCGCGCGCGTCGTTGCCGAACGCGTCGCCCGGCACCACCTCGAGCTTGGAGTAGTCGCGCCACATCTCGGGGTAGCCGATCTTGGTGGTGTACATCGCGAGCTTCTCGCGCGCCTTCTGCTTGGTGGGTGCGCTCATCCACGTGAGGTGGTCGATCGAGACGCGGTAGGCGTCCAGCAGGTTGCTCACCAGCTGCTGCATGCGGGCCTTGTAGGCGGGCGGGAAATAGCGCGCCACGTACACCTCGCCCACCGCCTCGCCGAGCGCGCCGTTGAGCGAGCGCGTGGCCTTCTGCCAGCGCGGCTCCTCCTGCGTGAGGCCGCGGATCGCCTTGTCACGGAACTCGAAGCGCGCCGCGCGGAACGGCGCCGGCAGCACCTCGGCGCCGCTGTCGAGCAGGCGCACCTTGAGGTAGGTCTGCCAGGTGGCCACCGGTGTGTCCTGCACCAGCTTGGCGAGCGCCGTGGCATAGCTCGGCTGCGACACGATCAGCTTGTCGATGGCCGGCAGGTCGGCGGCGCGGAACATCGCGTTCCAGTCGAGGCCGGGCGCGCGCTGCGCCAGCTCGTCGGGCGACATCAGGTTGTAGATCTTCAGCGGGTCGCGGTTGTCCACGCGGCTCCACTGCGCTTCGGCCAGCTGCTTCTCCAGTGCGTACACCGTCTTGGCGCTGTCGGCCGCGTGCGCATCGCCGGCCAGCTGCAGCAGCGTCTCCACGTAGTGCAGGTAGGCCTCGCGCGCCTTCGCGAAGCGCTCGTCATCCTTCAGGTAGTAGTCGCGGTCGGGCAGTCCCAGGCCGGTCTGCCAGGTCTGCAGGCGATAGAGGTCGGGCTGCTTGTCGTCGGGGCCGACGACCAGCGGCATCGGCGTGGCGGCCACGCCCTGCAGGCGCCCGAACATCGCGGCCACGTCGGCCGGGGTCTTCAGCGCATCCACCTGAGCGAGCCATGGCTTCACCGGCTCCAGGCCGGCCTTGTCGATCGCGGCCAGGTCCATGAAGCTGCGGTAGTAGTCGCCGATCTTGCGTGCGTTGCCGGTGGCGTTCTTGTCGGCGGCCATCTGCTCCACCAGCTGGCGCACGCGCTCGTCGGAGCGGTCGCGCAGCTCGATGAAGGTGCCCCAGTCGGACTTGTCGGCCGGGATCGCGGTCTTCTTGATCCAGGCGCCGTTGACCGCCTCGAACAGGTCGTCCTGCGGCTTCACCGCGGGGTCGAAGGTGCTGCGGTCCAGGCCGGCCGACAGGGTGTCGTGCGCGATCGTGGTGGCTGCCGCCTGGGGCGGCGCCGCCAGCGCAATGCCGGCCTGCAGAGCCAGCGTGGCGAGTGCGATGTGATGGAGTTTCATGGCCCGAGTCCTTACTTGAGGTTCACGCCGAAGAACTGCACGGAAGCGAACGGGCTCATCTTGTAGCCCTGCACGTTCTTGCGGATCGGCTGGTAGACGACCGAGTGCGCGATCGGCACCCACGGCGCCTCGCGGTGGAACACCACCTGCGCCTGCTCGTACAGCTTGGTGCGCTCGGCCTGGTCGGTGGTCTGCTTGGCCTTGGTGATCAGCGCGTCGAATTCCTTGTTGCACCACTGGCCGTAGTTGGAGCCGCCCACCGCGTCGCACGACAGCAGCGAGCCCATGAAGTTGTCGGGGTCGCCGTTGTCGCCGTTCCAGCCGAACATGCCGATGTCGCTTTCGCCCGCCTTGGCGCGCTTGAGGTACTCGGCCCATTCGTACTTGACGATGCGCGCCTTGATGCCGATCTTGGCCAGGTCGTTCTGCACCATCTCGGCCATCTGCGTGCCGTTGGGGTTATAGGGCCGCTGCACCGGCAGCGCCCACAGCGTGGTCTCGAAGCCGTTGGGGTAGCCGGCCTTGGCGAGCAATGCCTTGGCCTTGGCCGGGTCGTACGCGTAGTCCTTGATCGACTTGTTGTACGACCACATCGTCGGCGGGATCGGGTTCACCGCCGCTTGCCCGGCGCCCTGGTACACCGCGTCGATGATGGCCTGCTTGTTGATCGCCATGTTGATCGCGCGCCGCACGTCGGCGTTGTCGAACGGCTTGTGCTTGACGTTCAGCGACAGGTAGCCCACGTTGAGGCCGTTCTCGCGCAGCAGCTCGATGTGGGGGTCGCTCTTCAGCGAGGGCACCTCGGCCGGCTTCGGATACACCGACACCTGGCATTCGCCGGCCTTGACCTTCTGCGCGCGCACCACCGAGTCGATGGTGATGGCATAGATCAGGTTGTCGATCGCCGGCTTGCCGCGCCAGTACTGCGGGTTGGCCGCATAGCGGATCTGCGTGTCCTTCTCGTAGCGCTTGAACACGAACGGGCCGGTGCCGATCGGCTTGTTGTTGAGCTCGAAGGCCTGGTGTGCCTTCATCAGCTGGTCCGCGTACTCGGCCGACTGGATGGACGCGAAATCCATCGCCAGGTCGGCGAGGAAGGCGGCGTCCACGCTCTTGAGCGTGAAGCGCACGGTCAGCGGGTCGAGCTTCTCGACCTTGACGATGTTCTTCTCCAGCCCCAGGTCACCCGCGTACTCGTACGACGGCTCCGGCGACACGGCCTTGTTGTACGGATGGTTCTTGTCGAGCATGCGCTCGAAGCTGAACAGCACGTCGTCGGCGTTCAGCTCGCGGCTGGGCTTGAACCACTCGGTGGTGTGGAACTTCACGCCCTTGCGCAGGTGGAAGGTGTAGCTCAGCCCATCGGGCGAGATCTCCCACTTCTCGGCCAGGCCGGGCACGACCTTGGTGCCGCCGATCTCGAACTCCACCAACCGGTTGAACACCGGCTGCGAGCTGGCATTGAAGGTGGTGCCGGCGGTGTAGCGTGCCGGGTCGAAGCCCTCGGGGCTGCCTTCCGAGCAGTAGATCAACGTGCTGGCGGCATGCGCGCCGATCGCGGCGCCGATCATGCCCAGTGCCAGTGCGGTCCGCGCGATGGCGAACGTGTTCTTCTTCATGCTTTCGATTCCCTTGTGAGGATGGAAGACGCGCGAGTCTAGGCCAGCGTCAGGCCTTGTATAGACATCCCCCGGGCAAACCCGGAGCCGTCTCGCAGCGTGGTCAGGATTTTCCCTCAAGTGCGGTTTTGGGCCCCCTCAATCACGGGGATGCCACATCGGCGCTGCTTCTGACCCGACCTAGGCTCGATGGTTCCACACCGCTCCCACAAGGAAGGAATCAGCGCCATGAGGACCCGGCCATTCGCCCTTCGCCACATCGCTTGCGCCGCCATCGCGGTGCTCGGCGCCGCTGCCGCGCTACCCGCTGCGGCCGCCAACCCCAACAGCGACGCGCCCACCGCCAACCGCGCCACGCAGGACACCGGCTATGCGCTGGTGCAACTGGTGGGCGACCCGCTGGCCACCTACTCGAAGACGCATCCGCCCAAGGGCAAGAAGATCGACTTCAGCAGCAGCACGGTCAAGGCCTACCGGGCGCAGCTGTCCAAGCTGCGCAACGACTACAAGGCCTGGCTGCGCGCCAACGTGCCGGGCGCGCAGGTGACCGGCGAGTTCGACATCTCGCTCAACGCCGTGGGCGTCAAGCTCAACGGCGCCACGCTGGCGCAGGTGGCGGCCAGCTCGATGGTCGCCAGCGCGCAGTACGAGAACCTGTACTACCCCAATGCCGCCGACCCGGACCTCGGGCTGATCCAGGCCGCTGCCGCATGGAGCAACGCCGGCGGCCAGAGCCATGCCGGTGAAGGCGTGAAGGTGGGCATCATAGACACCGGCGTCGACGTGACGCACCCCTGCTTCAGCGACGCCGGCTACCCCGCGCAGCAGCAGCTCGGTGACCCGCACTTCACCAACAACAAGGTGATCGTCGCCAAGGTGTTCAACAACAAGACGCCGTCGATGCACTACACGGCCGAGGCGATCGGCGCTCATGGCTCGCACGTGGCCGGCACCGTCGCGTGCAACGCCGGCACCACCGCCAGCGTGGACGGCGCGGCGATTCCGCACGCACTGTCCGGCGTTGCGCCGCGCGCGCTGCTCGGCAGCTACAACATCTTCCCGAACGACATCGACAACGCGCGCTCGGAGGACATCCTGAATGCGCTCGAGGCCGCCTACGCCGACGGCATGGACGTGGCCAACATGAGCATCGGCGGCGGCGCGCATGGCGTGCAGGACCTGGTCACCGTGGCGGTCGACAACCTCGACCGCGCCAACATGGTGATCGCCATCGCCAACGGCAACTCAGGCCCCGGCTATCGCACGGTGGAGTCGCCGGGCTCGGCGGCCCGCGCGCTGTCGGCCGGCGCCAGCTCGGTGGGGCATTCGATGGTGTCGATGCTCACGGTGGCCGGTGCCACCTACGAGAGCGTGAAAGGCGAGTTCGGCACGCCGCCGGCCGGCGGGCTGACGGCGCCGCTGGCGGTGGTGGCCGATGCAGCCAGCCCGTTCGGCGGCCTGTCGGATGCCTGCAACCCGATCAACAGCGTCAACCTCGCGGGCAAGATCGCGCTGGTCTCGCGCGGCAACTGCTTCTTCTCGGTCAAGCTGCGCAGCGTGCAGGCGGCCGGCGGCGTGGGCGCGATCGTGGTGAACAACGCGCCGGGTGCATCGATCACGATGGGCACTGACGGCCTGCCCTCGCAGCCCACGATCGCGGGCTTCATGGTGGCGCTGGCCGACCGCGCGGCGCTGATGGCCGCCGACGGCCAGGCGGCCACGCTGCCGGCGCTGCTGAGCTACCTGTACAAGCCCGAGCGCGATGACGTCGTGGCCGACTTCTCCAGCTGGGGCCCGACCGACGTGGACTTCCGCGTCAAGCCGGACGTGATGGCGCCGGGCGTGAACGTGCTGTCGTCGATCCCCACGCGCTATTGCGGCGGGGCGCCGTGCTTCGCGTTCTTCCAGGGCACCTCGATGGCGACGCCGCACCTGGCCGGATCGGCGGCCATCGTGCGCCAGCAGCACCCCGACTGGAGCGCGGCCGACGTGCGCTCAGCGATCGTCAACACCGCCGTGCAAGGCACGCTGAAGACCGCCAGCGGCGCGGTGGTGCAGGACGTGAACGTGGTGGGCGCCGGGCGCGAGGATCTGGCCGCCGCGGTGAACGCGAAGGTCACGCTCGACCCGGTGAGCCTGAGCTTCGGCGCCGTGCCCACCGGCAGCGGGCAGACGCGCGCCATGACGGTGAGCCTGAGCAACGTGAGCGGCGCGACGCAGACCTTCTCGCTCGCGGTCGACTCTGGCCTGGGCAGCGGTGTGAGCTTCAGCGTGTCGCCGGCCAGCATCACGCTGGCTGCCGGTGCCAGCGCCAGCGCCACCGTCACGATGAGTGCCGACAAGGCGGCAGCGGCCGGGCCGAAGCAGGCGATGCTGCGCGTGTCCGCGGGCGGCGCGCCGGTGGCGCATGCGGTGCTGTACACGCTGATGAAGTAGGCCGCCATGGCACGGCGTTTGCGATAGGGCCTTCCAAACGCGCGGCCGCGCTCATGGCGGCCGCGCGGGAGGAAGATCGATCGCCATGAAGCCCGCCCATCGCATCCGGCAGCACGGGTTCTCGAGCTGGTATCAGCGCGAACTCACCCACAGCCACCTGCACCTGGTGCTGCTGCTGCTGAGCGCCGTGGCGCTGCTGAGCGCAGCCGAAGTGTTCAGCGGCGCGCTGCCGCTGGCCAACCAGCTGCTGCTGCTGGTGTGTGCCTTTGCGAGCGCATGGATCGGCGTGTGGGCGCTGCGGCGCTACCTCTTCCTGCTGATGCATGCCGAGCACGTGGCCCACCAGGCCGTGTGCCCCGGCTGCCAGAGCTACGCCCAGTGGAACCTGCTGGCCGACGCCAACGGCGGCCGGCGCTGGCGCGTGCAATGCCGCCAGTGCGAGCGGCGCTGGGACATCGACACCTGAGGCCGCCTCAGTACAAGATGCGGCAGCGGATGGTGCCCGGCACGCTGCACAGCTCGTCGTGCGCCACCTGGCTGGCGGTGGTGTCCACGTCGATCACCACGTAGCCCACCTCCTCGTTGGTGCGCAGGTACTGTGCCGCGATGTTCACGCCCGCGGCCGAGAAGCGCTCGTTGATGCGCGCCATCACGCCCGGCACGTTGCGGTGGATGTGCAGCAGCCGGCTGCGCCCGGCCAGCTCCGGCAGCGCCACCTCGGGGAAGTTGACCGCGCTCACGGTGGAGCCGTTGTCCGAGTAGCGCACCAGCTTGGCGGCCACCTCACGCCCGATGTTGGCCTGCGCCTCGGCGGTGGAGCCGCCGATGTGCGGCGTGAGCAGCACGTTGTCGAAGCGCAGCAGCGGCGATTCGAAGCGCGCGTCGTTGCCCTGCGGCTCCTGCGGGAACACGTCGATCGCCGCGCCGGCGATGTGGCCGCCGTCCAGCGCGGTCACCAGCGCGGGGATGTCCACTACCGTGCCGCGCGAGGCATTGATCAGGTGCGCGCCGCGCTTCATGCGCGCCAGTTGCGGCGCGGCGATCATGTTCTGCGTCTGCGGCGTCTCCGGCACGTGCAGCGTCACCACGTCGGCCGCCTCCAGCAGCGCGTCGAGCGTGGCCAGCTGGCGCGCATTGCCCAGCGGCAGCTTGGCCTCGATGTCGACGAACACCACCTGCATGCCGAGCTGCTCGGCGAGCACGCCGATCTGCGTGCCGATGTGGCCATAGCCCACGATGCCCAGCGTCTTGCCGCGCACCTCGTAAGAGCCCTCCGCGCTCTTGATCCAGCCGCCGCGGTGCTGCTCGGCGTTCTTCAGCGGGATGCCGCGCATCAGCAGGATGGTCTCGGCCAGCACCAGCTCGGCCACGCTGCGCGTGTTGGAGAACGGCGCGTTGAACACCGGGATGCCGCGGCGCATCGCCGCGCCCAGGTCGATCTGGTTGGTGCCGATGCAAAAGGCGCCGATCGCGGTGAGCTTGGGCGCGCGCGCCAGCACCTCTTCGGTGAGATGGCTGCGCGAGCGGATGCCCACGAAGTGCGCGTCGGCGATCGCCTCGGCCAGCGCGTCGCCGTTCAGCGCCTTGGGCGCGGTGACGATTTGCGTGTAGCCCTCCGCCTGCAAGGTTTCCACCGCGGAGGGGTGAATGCCCTCGAGCAGCACGAACTTGAGTTTTTCCTTGGGAAGCGAGAGTCTTGGTGTCATGCCCCGACTGTACGAACCCTGCCGGAGCCCGCAGCCCGCGAAGGGGCATGCACCGGCACAGCGCTTGCCTTGTGCCGGCATGAAGACCGCGTTCATCCTCAACGGCGCGGCCGGGCCGGGCTGCGACCCGGCCTGGCTGGCGCAGCACCGACCCGCGATGGAGGCGCTGGACGCCGCCGGCCGCATCACGCTGGCGCACGACGGCAGCCAGCTGGTGCACGCCGCGCGCAGCGCCCTCGCCGACGGCTGCCGCCGCATCGTGGCCGGTGGCGGCGACGGCACCGTGGGCGCGGTGGCGGCGCAGATGGTGGGCCGCGACGCGCTGCTCGGCGTGCTGCCGATGGGCACGCTGAACCACTTTGCGCGCGACCTCGGGCTGCCGCTGGACACCGAGAGCGCGCTCGGCACGCTGCGCGAGGGCGTGCCGCGCCGCGTGGACGTGGGCGAGGTGAACGGGCGCTTCTTCGTCAACAACTCCAGCCTTGGGCTGTACCCGCGCATCGTGCACGGCCGCGAGCGCCAGCAGCGCCAGCTCGGGCGCGGCAAGTGGCCGGCGTTCGCCTGGGCCACGCTGGCCACGTTGAAGCGCTTTCCGTTCCTCGAGGTGCGGCTGCAGATCGAGGGGCGCGAGCTGTTCCATCGCACGCCCTTCGTGTTCATCGGCAACAACGAGTACCTGATGGGCGGCTGGCACATCGGCGCGCGCGAGCGGCTCGACGGCGGCTGCCTCAGCGTGTACCTGGCGCAGCGCACCGGCCGGCGCGGGCTGCTGCGCCTGGCGCTGCAGGCGCTGCTCGGGCGGCTGCAGCAGGCGCGCGACTTCACTTCGCTGTGCGCGGCCGAGCTGCGCATCGACACTCATCACCAGCCGCTGCGCGTGGCCACCGACGGCGAGGTGCACCTGATGCGCGCACCGCTGCGCTACCGCATCCATCCGGGCGCGCTGCAGGTGATCGCGCCCGTGCGGGAGTGATGCCGCGATGCGCACGCTGGTGCATTTGTCCGACCTGCATTTCGGCCGCGTCGACGAGGCGCTGCTGCAGCCGCTGGCCGAGCGCGTGCAGGCGCTCGCGCCCGACCTGGTGGTGGTGTCCGGCGACCTCACGCAGCGTGCACGCGAGGCGCAGTTCGCCGCCGCGCAGGCGTTCCTGCAGCGCCTGCCGCAGCCGCAGCTCGTGGTGCCGGGCAACCACGACGTGCCGCTGTACAACCCGCTGGCGCGCCTGCTGCGCCCGCTGGCCGGCTACCGGCGCCATTTCGGTGACGACCTGGCGCCGCTGTACCGGGACGACCAGCTCGCGGTGCTGGGCCTGAACACCGCGCGCTCGCTGGTGGTGAAGAACGGCCGCATCAACCAGGGCCAGATGGCGCGCGTGCGCGAGGCGATGCGCGGGCTGGGCGACGGGGTGGTGAAGGTGCTGGTCACGCACCATCCGTTCGACCTGCCGCAGGATTTCGATCCGCGCCAGCTGGTGGGCCGCGCGCAGCAGGCGATGGCGGTGTTCGCGGACTGCGGCATCGACGTGCTGCTGGCCGGCCACCTGCACGTGAGCCAGAGCGTGGACAGCGGCGCGCGCTATCCGCTGGCCGGCTACGAGGCGCTGGCGGTGTCGGCCGGCACGGCCACCTCCACGCGCGGGCGCGGTGAGCGCAATGCGTTCAATCTGCTCCGGCTGCGCCCGGGCGACGTGGAGGTGGAGCGCTACGCCTGGATGCCGGAGCGCGCAGCGTTCGGGCGCGAGCGCACGCAGCGCTTCGAGCGCGCGGCGCGCGGCTGGCGCGCGGTGCCGGCGGTCTGAGGCGGCTTCAGCGGCCCACCTGGTCCAGGTCGGGGTCGCGGCTGCCGGTCACGGTGTCGGAGATCGCGCGCCCCAACGATTCCAACGGGCCTTCGTCGCGCTGCGCGATCGACTCCTGCCGGCCCTGGCGCCAACGCTCGAAGTCGCCCGAGAAGCGCTCGCGTCGCCACGCCGCGTAGTCATCGTCGAGCTGGCGCTCGTGCTCGCGGCGCAGCTGCTGGTAATGCGGGTGATGCTCGTCGAGCGCGGGCGGATCAGGGGTGTGGAGCAGTGCGTCGTCGGTCATGGGCGTCCTTTCGGTGCGATGTGCACCGCAGGACGCGGCAAGGAGCGTTCCTTGGGCGGGGGCCGCTCAGGCCGATGCGCGCGACGCGCGCCACAGCGTGAGCAGCTCGCGCGCCAGCGCCGGCAGCTCGCGGCCCTTGCCCACGCGTTTGGCGAAGCCGAAGCGCTCGCCGGCATAGATGCGGTCGTAGGCCATGCGCGACACGTGCGCAGGCCAGCCTTGCGCGGCCATCAGCGCGGAGAAGCGCTCGAGCTGCTCCAGCTCCGCCTGCACGGGCCGGAACTGCTTGGGAAACAGCTCCTCGATCACCAGCTGCACGCTGCCCTGGCGGCAGGTGACGCGGCGCGGGCCGTAGCTGGGCAGGGGCATCGGGCGTTGGGACGAGGGCATGGGCATCGCGGGCTCCGGTGCGGCGTGGCATCGGGTCGCCGCGTTCTCACGATAGGCGGGCGCTGCCGCGGCCAATGTCGAAAAAGACCGGCTTCCCGCCCCCATCTGCGCGCCGCCGAGCGCGCCGTGGCGTGCGTCACGCTCGGGCGCGCCGCTTGCCAAGCCCCGGGGATCAGGGCCGTTGCGGCCCCCAAGCGAAGGAGACTGTCATGCGCATTCGCGTGTTGCCGATGCTGGTGGTGCTGGTGCTCACCGGACTGTTCGCGCTGATCAACTGGGGTACCTTCACCACGCCCACCACGTTGAACCTGGGCTTCACCACCTTCACCGCGCCGCTGGGCCTGGTGATGCTGGGCGTGGTGGCGCTGATCGGGCTGATGTACGTGGCTTCGGTGGTGTACCTGCAGGGCAGCGCGCTGCTGGAAGCGCGCCGCATGGGCAAGGAACTGGAGGCGCAGCGCGCGCTGGCCGACAAGGCCGAGGCCTCGCGCTTCACCGAGCTGCGCGACTTCCTCAATGCCGAGATCCAGCGCCTGCACCGCGTCAACGACGAGCTGCGGCTGGCGATGTTCGCGCGCCTGGACCAGGTGGAGCAGCGCTCGCGCGCGGTGATGGAGGAAAGCGCCAACTCGCTGTCCAGCTACATCGGCGAGATGGAAGACCGGCTAGAGCGCCGCATGCCCGTGCTGGACGGCGGCACGGTGCGCACTGGCCCCGGCACGCCCGACTACCGCGCGCCGCGCTGACGTCGCACTGACCGGCGGGCGTTCACGTTGGCACGCCACGCCTTGCCGCTCCAGCCACACGGAATCACCGAATTCATGCGTGAGGAAGTGCTGGCGCTGCAGCGTGGCGTCCATCGTACGCAAGGTCGTGTCGTCCGCGAACGCGCGCAGCAACTCGTGGTGGCTGGTTCCCGCCTCGTGGGTGCCGGACAACAGCACGTCCACCACCTGCAGCTCGGTGTGCGGGCCGATCTTCTGCGTCGCCACGCCGGGGCCGGCGGGCAGGCCGGCGCCGCCGCTGCGCGTGGCCGCGTGCTCCAGCGCGCGCACCACCGTCGTGCCGACGGCGACGATGCGGCCGCCGCGTGACCAGGCCGCATGGATCGCGCGCACGGTCGCCGGCGGCAGCACATAGGGCTCGGGCAACGGCAGGCGCGCGTCGAGTGCCAGGTCGCCGGTGGACGACAGCCCGGCCGCATGCGTGAGCGTGGCAAAGCCGACGCCGCGCGCGCGCATCGCCTTCAGCGCGGCCCAGTCGAGCGCGAAGCCGGCCGACGGCGGCTCGAACGCCACCGGCGCACCGGCGATCGGCGTCCACACGTCCCACAGCCGCAGCGGCTCGGGCACATGCGCGTACTGCACCGGCTTGCCATGGCGCGCGATGCCGGCCCAGATGGCCTGCGGCGTGCCATGCAGGCACAGCTGCACAAGGCGCGGGTGGTCGAGCAGCGCCAGCACGGTGGCGTACAGCGGCGCTGTGCCGCTGCCCACGCGCAGCAGGTCGCCGGGCTGCAAGGCGGGCGGCAAGGGCCGGTCCTCGGTGCGTGTGCGGTGGTCGCCGGGGCCGAACACCACGGCGCTGAAGGCGTGCACGTCGTCGGTGGCCAGCGAGCCGCGGCTGGCCAGGCGCAGCTCGATCTCGCGCCCGCTGCGCAGGTGCGTGCCGTGCAGGCTGGCGGGCAGCGTGGCCGCGTCGTTGGCGATCACCAGGTCGCCCGGTCGCAGGCGCTCGACGAAGCGCGCGCGCGGCAGGTGCTCCAGGCGGCCTTGCGCGTCGACGATGAGCAGGCGCGCGCCAGGCGGGCGTTGCACGGGGCGGTCGGCGGCGATCATCGTTCGGCTCCTTGCGGCAATGCCGCATCGATGGCGGCGATCAGCTCGCGCGCTGCTTCGGCGGGGCGCTTCAGCGTGGCGGGATCGGCGTCGGGCACCGCGGCGGCGTGCAGCGGCGTGTCCATGTCGCCCGGGTCCAGGCTGAGCACGCGCACGCCTTCGTCGCGCAGCTCCTCGGCCCAGATGCGGCTCAGGTGATGCAGCGCGGCCTTGCTGGCGCCATAGGCACCCCAGGTCGCGTAGGGCTGCAGCGCGGCGTCGCTGGAGATGTTGAGCACCACGGCGCCGCGACCTTCGCGCGCCGCCGCGCTCAAGGCGCCGAGCAGCGCCTTCGTGAGGCGGAACGGCCCCAGCAGGTTGGTGGCGAGCGCGGCCTCGAGCGCCTCGCACTCGGTGTCGGCCAGCAGCCGCAGCGGCACGGGGCCGAGGCTGGAGGCGTTGTTCACCAGCACGTCGAGCCCGCCCAGGGCGCCGCTCACCTGCAGTGCGATGCGGTGGATCTGCGCCTTGTCGGCCACGTCGCCGGCAATGCCCACGCTGCCGGGCAGCTGCGCCGCCGTGCGGGCCACGCGCGCCGCATCGCGCGCCACGAGGGCCACGCGCGCGCCGCGGGCATGCCAGGCCTGTGCCAGCGCGAGGCCCAGCCCCGACGTGCCGCCGGTGATCGCCACGCGCAGTGCGCCTTCGGAATATGCTCTGTCGCCGTTCATCGAATGCTCCTTGTCGTCGATGGACCGCAGCTTAGGAACGGCGCGCGCAAGCTCACAGCGCGCTGTCCAACCGCTTGGCAGAACGTCAGCCCGCTGGACCCTCGATGACCGACGAAGCCTTTGCCGACGCCGACCGCGTCGGTGCGCACCTGGCGCGCAACCTCGCCAGCCTGCGCCATGCGCGCCGCCTCACGCAGGACGGGCTGGCCGCCGCTGCGGCCGTGCCGCGCTCGACGATCGCCAACCTCGAGTCGGGCGACGCCAACCCGTCGCTCGCCGTGCTGGTCAAGGTGGCCGGTGCGCTGGGCGTGCCGATCGACGAGCTGCTGGCCTCGCCGCGCGCCAAGGTGCGCCGCTGGAGCGCCGACGACGTGGGGCTGCACCAGCGCGGCCGCGGCATCACCGAGCGCCCGCTGGTGCCCGAGCCGGTGCCCGACCAGATGTGCTCGCTGATGGATTTCGCGCCCGGCGCGGTGATGGGCGGCACGCCGCACCTGCCCGGCACGCGCGAGTTCTTCACCTGCCTGGAAGGGCGCGTGAACCTGTTCGTGGCCGGCGACCGCTATGCACTGGACACCGGCGACGTGCTGGCCTTTCCGGGCAACCTGCCGCACTCGTATCAGAACGCCGAGGCCGCGCTGCCGGCGCGTGGCGTGTCGCTGGTGATCCTGGCCAAGGCGGGCGTCTGAGGCTGCCGCGCGCACCCCAGGTGTAACGGGTGTAGCGCGGGCCTTGCAGGCGAGTCAGCCCACGCTGACATCGCGCGAAGCCGTTCGGGAATTGGCGCTGCGAGCACCGCTGGCCACCATATGCCCCTGAGTCCCTGCATTCACGTTCGTCCGAATGCGACTGCAGGTCCCCATGGAAGTGACCCTTGTTTTGCACAGGAGACTGGAATGAACCTCATCATTTGGCTCGTCGTCGGTGGTCTGGTCGGCTGGATCGCCAGCATGATCATGCGCACGGATGCCCAGCAGGGCGTGATCCTCAATGTCGTGGTCGGCATCATCGGCGCGCTGCTCGGCGGCTGGCTGCTGGCACCGATGTTCGGCACCGGCACGATCAACAGCAACGACTTCAGCTTGCCAGGCCTGCTGGTCTCGCTGCTGGGCGCCGTGATCCTGCTGGCGATCGTGAACCTGGTGCGGCGCGGCAGCGTGCGCTGACGTCGCATGAACCCCGCCGCAATGACACCGGCTCGAACCCCGATGGTCGACTACCCGGCGCCTTCGCTCGCGTTGCTCGGCCTGGAGCCGGTGCGTGCGGCGCTCGAATTCTTCGGCACCCGGCTGATGGACCGCAGCGCCCTGCCCGCAGGCGACGGCCATCCCGTGGTGCTGTTTCCCGGCCTCGCCGCCGACCGCACCTGCCTGGCGCCGCTTTGCACCTTGTGCGAGGACCTGGGCTATGCGGCCAGCGACTGGGGCCGCGGCTTCAACATCGGGCCCGACGGCGACGTCGATGCCTGGATCGCCGAGCTGGCGCGCGAGGTGGCCGTGCTCGCCGACCGCCACGGGCGCGGCGTCAGCCTGATCGGCTGGAGCCTGGGCGGCATCTATGCGCGCGAGATCGCTCGGCTGCAGCCCGGCGCGGTGCGCCAGGTGATCACGCTGGGCAGCCCATTCGCCGGCGACGCCGACGCCACCAACGTGGGCTGGCTGTACCGCGTGGTGAGCGGCCAGGCGGCGCACATCGACCCCGAGCTGGCGCAGCGACTGCGCCGCACACCGCCGGTGCCCACCACCTCCATCTACAGCTGCAGCGACGGCATCGTGGCCTGGCAGGCCTGCCAGGATCCGTGCGACCACCCGCGGGCGCAGAACGTGGAGGTGGAAGCGAGCCACATCGGGCTGGTGTGGCACCCGCAGGTGTGGCATGTGGTGGCCGACCGGCTGAACCAACCCGAACAGGCATGGCAGCCCTGGCGCGACCCGCGCGACGCGGCGAACACGCCGCTCGGCCTCGCCGCACGCGCCACCGCGGGCGTGGCGGCCACGGTGGGCCGGCTCGTCGCCTGACTGCGCCTGTCGGAGCGCGCACGCAGGGCGCTCAATCCGCCTTGAGGTAGCGCGCCGCCTGCTGCAGGTCGTGCAGCCAGGCGGCGAAGGCCTCGTCCCGATCCTCTGCGCGCAGCCGCAGCAGCGCCGAAGGGTGCAGTGCCCCCACCCCCGGCCGCCCGTGGGTTGGGGGCGGAGGCCTTGGGCGGCGGGCGCGCACCCCCGGCCCCGGGGGGCGGGGGAGCCCGCGCGCCGCGGTGGCGCCCAGCGCCACCAGGGCCTTCGGCTGCACCAGCGCGACCTCGCTTTGCAGCCAGCGGTTGCAGGCCTCCACCTCGCGCTGCGCGGGCGTCTTGTGCATGCGCCGCTTGCCGCGCATTTCGAACTTGAAGTGCTTGACCGCGTTGGTCACGTACAGCCGCTCGCGCGGCCAATGCAATGCAGCCAGCGCGCGCTCGAGCAGCAACCCGGCGGGGCCGACGAACGGGCGTCCCTGCTGGTCCTCGTGGTCGCCGGGCTGCTCGCCCACCAGCATCAGCGGTGCGCCGACCGGTCCTTCGCCCCACACGGTCTGCGTGCCGATGAAGCCGATCGGGCATTCGCGACAGGCGGCGGCCTGCTCGGCCACGCTGTCCAGCGTGCGCGCCGCCTGCGGCTGCGCGGCGATCGGCAGCACGCGGGCCGGGTCGGAAGGGCGTGGATGGCTGCGCATGCAGCGGCCGCGGCAACGGAGGTGCCCGCTGGCGCACCCGTGCTGGTGCGTCTGCTCAGTCTTGCGTGAGCTGCTGCGCGGCACGCGAGCGTTGCAGCAGCATGGCCCGCGTGTAGGGCTGGCTGCGGCCCGACAGCGCCAGCGACAGCCGCACCACGTAGCCATGCGTGGGCGACGGCGGCGCACCGGCCGTGGCCACCGACACCCATGCGGCCAGCGCCAGCAGCAGTGCCTTGGGCGCATGGCTGCGCGGCGCGGCCGCCGAGCGCAACGCGAGCGCGCTGGCCAAGGTGCCGAGCGCAAGCCCGGCCAGCGCCTCCGAGCCGGAATGCGCGCGCACCACGAGGCGCGAATACGCCACCACCGCGGCCAGCAGGTAGGCCAGCACGAGCGCAGCGCGTCGCACCTGCGACGGCGCGGTGGACGCGAAGCCCGCCACCAGCAGCGGCAGCACGGCGGACGCGAACATCGCGTGGCCCGAGATGCCGGTGAAGTCGAACGCGGCGCTGCCGATGCCCCAGCCGAGGAAGGCCACCTTGGTGATCGTGGTCAGCAACGTCGCGCCGCCCACGCCGAGCAGCCAGGCCGCCGCGACGCGGCCGTCGCGATGGCGCAGCAGGTACCAGCCGACCAGCACCAGCAGCGCGGGCAGCAGGATCTGCGCCTCGCCCAGGCGGGTGAGCAGGCGCCAGCCATGCGGGGAACCGACGTCGAGCATGGGCGCGACTGTAGCGAACGGCGCTACAGCATCTGTTCCGGCGCGAACGGTGCGAGCAGGTGGAAGCCGATGCGGCGCCACAGGCTGGACTCGGGCTCCGTGTCGTCCACCAGCTCACGCCCATCGGGCCGGTGCGCCACCCAGCGCAGCCCGCCGCCCGGCACCAGTTGCACCCGGTAGCTGCTGCTGGCGGTGACCTCTTCGAACACCTGGCGCAGCTGCTGCGCGAGCACGGGGCTCTTGATCAGCAAGCCGATCTCGCTGTTGAGATTCATCGAGCGCAGGTCCAGGTTCATCGAGCCGATCAGCAGGTAGCGCCCGTCCACCTCCAGCGCCTTGGCGTGCAGGCGTGCCCGGCTCTGCCCGAAGGCGCCGAAGCGCCGGGTCGAGTCGCCGATGCGCGGGCGCAGCTCGTACAGCTGGATGCCGGCAGCCAGCATCGGCGTGCGGTAGCGCGCATAACCGACGTGCACCACGGGCGCGTCGGTGGCGGCGAGCGAGCTGGTGAGGATGCGCACCTGCACGCCGCGCCGGCGCAGCGCCTGCAGCAGCGCCAGCCCGTCTGCGCCCGGCACGAGGTAGGGCGTGATGATCACCACCTCGTGCTGCGCCGAGTTCAGCAGCGAGCGCACGTCGTCGAACATCGTGTCCTCGGGCGGTGCCGCGCCTTCGGTCTCGATCTTGGCCGGGTCGTCGGCGAGCAGGCGTGCCGGTGCCCACTGCAGGCGCATCGCGCCGTGCGGTGCGATCTCCCGCGCTGCGGCCTCGGCCGGCAGCCCCAGGGTGACCGGCTCTGCGGCCTGCGCCGCCGGCAGCGCCGGTGCGCCGGCGCGCGGCACCAGCGCGCTCACCGGGTAGGCGAGCGGGCTGTTCCAGTAGCGGTCGAAGCTGCGCGACAGCGCACGCACGGCGGGGCCGGCCACCAGCAGGTCCATGTCGACGAAGTTGGCCTTGTCGCTTTGCAGGAAGTAGGCGTCGCCGAGGTTGCGCCCGCCGGTGAACGCGAGCGCGTTGTCGGCCACGAACATCTTGTTGTGCATGCGCCGGTTGATGCGGTCGATGTCGGTCAGCGAGCCCAGCACCTTGGTGACGGTGGAGAAGCGCCCGGCGGGCAGCGGGTTGTACAGGCGCACCTCGATGTGCGGATGCTCGGTGAGGCGACGCAGCGCATCGTCGTTGCCGGCCGTGTGCATGTCGTCCACCAGCAGGCGCACGCGCACGCCGCGATCGGCGGCGGCGCGCACGTGCTGCAGCAGGGCACGGGTGCTCGGCTCGTCGTGCACCAGGTAGTACTGCAGGTCCAGCGTGCGCTGGGCCTGGTCAGCCAGCGTCATCAGCACGGCCAGCGCGTCGGTGCCCGCGGCGACGATGCGAAATCCCGACCAGCGCGGGTTGGGCTGCACGGCCGCCACGCGCTGGCCCAGCGCCGTGTGCTGCGCATCGTCGATGGCATGCGAGGTCGGCCGCGCGGCCGGGGCGGGCAAGGTGGCGCAGGCGGTGAGCGCCTGCATCACGCCGACCAGCAGCAGCGTACTGCGCAACCAGCGCGGCCAGGCAAGGGCCTGTGGAGAGGGCAACTTTCGATCCCGGAGTCCATGTTGCCCTCGCAGTGCAAGCGGTGTTCCCGCTGCGCACCTCAGGCGGCGAAGCGTCCTTCGCGGAAGTCCTGCACGGCCTTGAAGATCTCCTCGTTCGTGTTCATCACGAACGGGCCGTACTGCGCAATCGGCTCGTTCAGCGGCCGCCCGGCGATCAGCAGCGCGCGCGTGGGCGCGTCGCCGGCCTGCAGCGCCACGCCCTCGCTGCCCGGCGTGTTGGCGAGGATGGCCATGCGCTGCAGCGGCACCTCGGTGTCACCGATGCGCAGGCCGCCGCGGTAGACGTAGACGAACGCGTTGTGCGCGCTCGGCACCGGCTGCTCGAAGCGAGCGCCGGGCTCCAGGTGCAGGTCGAGGTACAGCGGCTCGGTATGGTCGCGCTGCACAGCGCCGCGCACGCCATGGCTTTCGCCGGCAATCACGCGCACGCGGGCGCCCGGCAGCGTGAGTTCGGGGATCTCGCCGGCCGGGATGTCGCGGTACCAGGGGTCGCGCATCTTGTCGCGCGCAGGCAGGTTGAGCCAGAGCTGGAAGCCCTCCATCCGGCCGTCATCCTGTTCGGGCAGCTCGCTGTGGATCACGCCGCGGCCGGCGGTCATCCACTGCACGCCGCCGTTGCTCAGCACGCCCTCGTGGCCGGCGCTGTCGCGATGGCGCATGCGGCCGGCGATCATGTAAGTCACGGTCTCGAAGCCGCGGTGCGGGTGGTCGGGAAAGCCGGCGATGTAGTCCTCGGCGCGATCGGTGCCGAAGGCGTCGAGCATCAGGAACGGGTCGAGCCGGCGCTGCAGCGGCTGCGTGAGCACGCGGGTGAGCTTGACGCCGGCGCCGTCGCTGGTGGCCTGGCCGGCCACCAGGCGTTCGACGGTGCGGGTCTGGGTGAGGGTGGTCATGACACGGTGTCCAGGTTGCGGGCGCCTGCCGCCGCCGCGATCGCGTCGCGTGCCGCCGCCAGGCCGGCGGCTTCGGCATCGGGGCCCATGTTCAAGCCTTCAGCGTAGATGAACTCCACGTCCTTCATGCCGAGGAACGCCAGGATGGTCTTCAGGTAAGGCACCTGGCTGTCGGCCGGGGTGTCGCGGTACTTGCCGCCGCGCGTGAGCATGGCGTACACCTTCTTGCCGGTGAGCAGGCCTTCCGGGCCGTTGGCGCCGTACTGGAAGGTGACACGTGCGCGGGTGACGGCGTCGATCCAGTGCTTGAGCTGGGCCGGGACGCCGAAGTTGTACATCGGCACGGCCAGCACCAGCACGTCGGCCGCCTGCAGCTCGGCGATCAGCGCGTCGTCGAGGGCCACGCGCGCCGCGTGTTCGGCCGTGCGGGCCGCGGGCGGCGTGAACAGCGCCTGCAGCTTGGCCTCGTCGAGCGCCGGGTGCGGCTGGCGGGAGAGGTCGCGCACGCTCAATCGCGCCTGCGGCTCGGCCGCACGCAACGCGGCGACCAGCTCGTCGGCCAGACGGGTGGAAAACGAGCCCTGCCCGTTCTCGAAGGCACGAGCGCTGGAATTCACTTGCAGGATGTTCATGGTGGGCTCCGGTGGGTTGCGTCGATGGATTCAATGTATTGACCCAAGCCTCGATCCAGAAGCCCGTGGAATGGATAACATTGTTCCGCCAGCAAGACAAAGGAGCGCGGCATGGCGATCGAACCCAACGACCTGCTGCTGTTTGCCCGCGTGGTGGAGGCCGGCAGCTTCAGCCGCGCAGCCGAGCGGGTGGGGCTGCCCAAGTCCACCGTGTCGCGCCGAGTGGCACAGCTCGAGCGGCAGCTCGGCGAGCGACTGCTGCAGCGCACCACGCGCAAGCTCTCGGTCACCGAGTTCGGCACCAGCGTGCTTGACCACGCGCGCCAGGTGGCCGAGGAGGTGGAGCTGGCCACTGCGCTGGCGCTGCACCGGCAGGCGCGGCCGAGCGGCAAGCTGCGGGTGTCGATGCCGGGCGACTTCGCCAGCCTCACCTTGGCCGGCATGCTGGCGCGCTTCGTGCGCGAGCATCCCGCGATCGAGCTGGAGCTGGATCTCTCGCCGCGACGTGTGGACCTGATCGGCGAGAACTTCGACCTCGCGATCCGCATGGGCAGCCTGCCGGACGACTCGCAGCTGTCGGCGCGCCGGCTGGCGGTGTTTGCAGCCGGGCTGTATGCCGCGCCTTCGTACCTGCAGGTGCACGGCGAGCCGCAATCGCCGCCGGCATTGCTGCAGCTGCACGGCCTGTTGGGCCGCATGCGCAGCGGCGAGCCGAGGCCGTGGGCGCTGCGCCTGGGCGAGTCGCAGCGCTGGAGCGGCATCCCCACGCAGCGCACGATGGCCAACTCGCCCGAGCTGATGCTGCGGCTGGCGCGCGCGGGTGCCGGTGTGGTGGCGGTGGCCAACTACTTTGCCGATCCCTATGTGCGCACCGGCGAGCTGCAGCGCGTGCTGCCTGCGTGGACGCACGAGCCGTCGGTCGCATGGGCGGTGTTTCCGGGCCGGCGGCTGATGCCCACGAAGACGCGGGTCTTCCTCGACGCGCTGAGCGCGGAGCTCTCCATTTCGCCGGAGGTGGAGGCGCAGTGCGTCGCCGAGGAGCGGCGCCTGCGCGAGCGACGCGAGGCCGCGCCTGCCTGAATCGCGCGCGCTACGCTTGAGGCATGCCTGAGCCGCTGCTGCGCACGCCGCACCATCGCCGCCTGCGCGAGATCTACCGCTCCGCAGGCTGGCCCTGCCACGACATGCTGGAGGTCGAGCTGCTCGCCGCCGGTCTGCTTGAACGGGTGCGCGATGCCCACGGCCGCGAGACGCTGCGCGTCACCGACGCCGGGATCCAGGTGCTGGCGCAGTCGCTGCAGAAGAACCGCGCGGCGCGCGACGCCCATGAGACGTTGGTGGCCCGCGTGGCGCGCGAGATGCAGCGCGCCGGCCGCATCGCCTGGCGGGCTTTAAGCCTGCGCGCCAAGGTGGGCGACGCGTGGAATGTGGCGATTCCCGACGTGTTCTCGGTGCGTCACACCACCGTGGAGGCCTACCTCGAACCGGTGGTGCACGAGATCAAGGTGCGGCGCGCCGACCTGCTGGCCGACCTGCGGCGCGAGGCCAAGGGCCAAGCCTACCTCGCGCTGAGCAGCCAGTGCTGGTACGTGCTGCGCGCGGGCATCGCCGAGCCGCAGGAGATCCCCGCGCCCTACGGCGTGCTGATCGCGCACGAGCAGGTGCTGGAGGTGGCGCGCCCGGCGCCCAAGCGTGCAATGCAGATGCCCTTCCACCTGTGGATGGCGCTGGCACGCGCCGTGCCGGAGCCGGTGGACGAGGACGCGCAGCAGTGGCTGGGCGCCGATCCGGACGCGAGCCGCTGAAAGCGCCTGCCGGCTTTGGCGGCATCGGTGCCGCCGCACAATGCGGCCCTGTCTGCCGTTGCGAAGGATTCATGATGCCTCTGGCCCTCTTGCGCAGCGCCTGCCTGGCCGTGGCCATCGCCGCCGCCGTCGTGCCCGGGGCGCACGGCGCCATCAGCGGTGCCGGCGTGGCCTGGCGCCCCGCAGCCACCGATGCCGACATCGCACAGGCCTTCACGCTGGCGCGCAGCGAGCACAAGCCGGTGCTGCTGTACTGGGGCGCCAGCTGGTGCCCGCCGTGCAACCAGCTCAAGGCCACGCTGTTCAACCGGCAGGATTTCGTCGAGCGCTCGCGCGCCTTCGTGGCGGTGCACGTGGACGGCGACCTGCCCGGCGCGCAGAAGCTGGGCAGCCGCTTCAAGGTGCGCGGCTACCCGACGATGATCCTGTTCAACACGCAGGGCGAGGAGATCACGCGCCTGCCGGGCGAGGCCGACGCGCCGCAGGTGATGCAGGTGCTGCAGCTGGGGCTGGCCGACGGCCGGCCGGTGAAGGCGGTGCTGGCCGATGCACGTGCCGGCAAGCCGCTGCAGCCCAGCGAGTGGCAGCTGCTCGCGTTCTATTCATGGGACACCGACGAGCAGCAGCTGGTGCCCGAGGCCGAGCGCGCGCCGTTGCTGGCGCGCCTGGCCGCGGCCTGCCCGGCCGCTGAAGCACAGAGCGCGATGCGGCTGCAGCTGAAGGCGCTGGCCGCGCGCGACAAGCCGCTGGCGCCGAACGCCGCATTGTTTGCGCAGGTGCAGCAGCTGCTTGCCGACCCTGCCGCAGCGCGCGAGCAGATGGACGTGCTGACGAACTGGGCGCCCGAGATCGTGACCGCGCTCGCAGGCAAGGATCGCAGCGTGCGCTCTGCCTTGATCCGGCACTTCGACAGTGCGCTGCAGCGCCTGCAGGCCGATGCGTCGCTGTCGCGCGCCGACCGCTTTTCGGCGCTGCTCGAGCGCGTGGAGCTCGCGCGCCTGCAGGCGGGCATCGCCGACGACGCGCGCAAGGTGTCGTTGCCCGCCGCGCTGCGGCAGCAGGTGCGCACGCTGGCGCAGCAACAGGACCGCGAGATCACCGATGGCTACGAACGCCAGGCGGTCATCACCACGGCGGCCTACACCTTGCGCCGCGCCGGGCTGATCGATGCCTCAGACGAGCTGCTGAAGGCCAACCTGAGCAAGAGCCATTCGCCGTACTACCTGATGTCAGAGCTGGCGGGCAACGCACGCGCGCGTGGCGACACGGCCGCCGCGCTGCGCTGGTACCAGCAGGCCTACGACAAGAGCGTGGGCCCGGCCACCCGGCTGCAGTGGGGCGCGAGCTACGTGACGGCGTTGATCGAGCTGGCGCCGCAGGATGGCGAGCGCATCGAGCAGGCGGTGCAGCAGCTGTGGGGTGAAGCCGCCGCACAGCCCAACGCGTTCTACGAGCGCAGCGCGCGCTCGCTGAAGAAGGTGGCCGACAAGCTGCAGGCGTGGAACGGCAAGGGCCGGCATGCCGCGGCAATGCAGCGCCTGCGCACGCAGCTCGAAGGCGTGTGCCGCAAGCTGGATGCGGCCGATCCGCAGCGCGCCACCTGCGACGGCCTGCTCGCGCCTGCCGCATAGCGCGCGCGCTGCGGTACGCTCGCGCGTTCTGGAGGTGAGCATGCCGCGTGCCGTTCTCGAAGAGTCCCGCATCCACCCCGCCATCCGCGAGCGGGTGGCGGCCCATCACGCCGACATCGTGGCCGAGGTGCAGCGCGCCGTCGCCGAGCACCCGGTGGTGGTCGTCGGCATGGCGCAGAACCCGCACGTGCGCCGCGCGCGTCGCATGCTGGCTGACGCCGGCGTGCCGTTCCACGATCTCGAGTACGGCAGCTACCTGAGCGAATGGCGCCGCCGCAATGCCCTGAAGATGTGGAGCGGCTGGCCGACGCTGCCGATGGTCTTCGTGCGGGGGCAGCTGATCGGTGGTGCCGACGACCTGCAGCGCCTGATCGCCAGCGGCGAACTGCGCCGACTGCTTGCGTGAGCGTGCGGCGCCTGCTGCGCACCGGCCTGTTCGTGCTGTCGCTTGGCGCCGCCACCGTGGCGCAGGGCGCCGATGCCCCGTTGCACGCGTGTCGCCTGCGCGGGCTCGAGCATGAGGCGCTGTGCGGCGTGCTGCAGCGCCCGCTCGACCCGGCGCGCCCGCAAGGCGTGCAGATCGACCTGCACTACGTGGTGGTGCCAGCCTTGGCGCGCAACAAGAAGCCCGACCCGGTGTTCTTCTTTGCCGGCGGGCCGGGGCAGAGCGCGATCGATCTCGCCGGGCCGGTCGCAGCGCAGTTCTCTCGCTCCCTGAACCGGCGCGACCTGGTGCTGATCGATCAGCGCGGCACCGGCCGCAGTGCCCCGTTGCGCTGCGACAGCGACAGCGACGACGTCGCGGCGCGCCCGCTCGGTGAGCAGCTTGACCCGGCGCGCCAGGTGCAGCAGCTGCAGCGTTGCCGCTCGGCGCTGCAGAAGCTGCCCTATGGGGACCTGCGCATGTTCACCACCTCCATCGCCATGCAGGACGCGGATGCCGTGCGCGCCGCGCTCGGCGCCGAGCAGATCAATGCGGTCGGCGCCTCCTACGGCACGCGCGCGGTGCTGGAGTACCTGCGCCAGTTTCCGCAGCATGTGCGGCGGGCGGTGATCGACGGCGTGGCGCCGCCCGACATGGTGCTGCCGGCTGCGTTCAGTACCGACAACCAGGCCGCACTGGATGCGCTGTTCGCCGCCTGCCGGAGCGAGCCGGCGTGTGCCCAGCGGCATCCCGGGCTGCAGGCGCACTGG
This sequence comes from uncultured Pseudomonadota bacterium, assembly GCA_946480245.1. The sequence goes on along the minus strand of CAMLIZ010000018.1, from coordinate 20,689 downwards.
GAGCAGCTGCTGGCGAGCCTGCCGCACACGGTGCAGATCGCGCATCCGCTCACCGGGCTGCCCGAGCGGATGACGCTGACGCGCGATCTGCTGTTGTCGATGGTGCGGCTGCCTTTGTACGTGCCGGCGCTGGCATCGGCGCTGCCGCAGGCGATCGACGATGCGGCGGCCGGCCGCTTCGAGCCGCTGGCCGCGCTGGGCAGCACCCTGCAAGGCCGCGGGCAGCAGATGGCGCTGGCCGAGGGCATGCACTTTTCGGTGGTGTGCAGCGAGGACGAGCCTCGTCTTGCGCTGGCCGACGACCCGGCCGGACGGGACTTCGGCCACAGCCTCGCCGACCTCTATCGGCAGGTCTGTGCGCAATGGCCGCGCGGCGAAGTGCCGGCCGCCTTCTACCGCCTGCAGCCCGCGCGCTCGGCGACGCTGGTGCTGTCCGGCAGCATCGACCCGGCCACGCCGCCACGCCACGGCGCGCACGTGGCGCAGGCGCTGGGGCCGAAGGCGCGCCACGTGATCGTGCCCAACGCGGGCCACGGTGCGATGGGCGTGGGCTGCATGAGCGACGTGGTGTACCGATTCATCGACGCCGAGACCGACGCGCAGGCACTGCAGGTGGACGCCAGTTGTGTGCAGCAGGTGCCGCGCCCATTTGCGTTCGCCCCGGTGGCGCCGCCCGGGCCCGCCGCCTCGGCCACCTCCCTGCCGCCGGTGACGCCGGGAGCGCCGCGATGATCGAGGTGCAGCAGCTGGCCAAGCGCTTCACCCAGGGCCACGGCCGCAAGGCGAGTGTGGTGCAGGCGGTGCAGCAGGTGGATTTCGTGGCGGCGGATGGCCGTATCACCGGCCTGCTGGGCCCCAACGGCGCCGGCAAGACCACGACCTTGCGCACGGTGGCGGGCCTGTTCACGCCCGATGCAGGCCGCGTGCTGGTGGATGGCGTTGACGTGAACGCGCGCCCCCAGGCAGCGCTGGCGCGCATGGGCGTGCTCAGCGACGCGCGCGGGCTGTACCCGCGCCTGAGTGCGCGCGAGAACATCGTGTATTACGGCCGCCTGCAGGGCATGAGCCGCGACGCTGCCCATGCACGTGCGGAGGCGCTGGCCGAGATGCTGGAGATGCGCTCGTTGCTCGACCGGCGCACCGACGGCTTCAGCCAGGGCGAGCGCATGAAGACCGCGCTGGCACGCGCGTTGGTGCACGACCCGCCGAACATCATCCTGGACGAACCCACCAACGGGCTGGACGTGCTGGCCACGCGCAGCCTGCGCGATTCACTGCGGCGCCTGCGCGACGAGCAGCGCAAGTGCATCGTGTTCTCCACGCACATCATGCAGGAGGTGCAGCGCCTGTGCGATCACGTGGTGGTCGTGTCGCATGGCCGGACCGTCGCCGAGGGCAGCGTGGACGCGCTGTGCGAGCAGGCCGGCAGCGCCGACTTCGAAGAGGCCTTCGTGCGCCTGGCGTTCACACCGCTCGAGCGGGCCGAAGGCGCCGCCGCTCAGGGGGGAGGGCGATGAAGGCCGCGTGGCACGTGTACTGCAAGGAGCTGGTCGACGCGCTGCGTGACCGGCGCACTCTGGTGATGGTGCTGCTGTCGTCGGTGGTGATCGGACCGGTACTGCTGATGGCCTTGTCCGCGCTGATCGGGCAGATGGAGCGCCGTGCGGAGCAGCGCGAGATCGTGGTGGCCGGCATCGAGCATGCGCCCACCTTGCGAAATTTTCTGCTGCGCCAGACCTACACGACCACGCCAGCGCCGGCGCACTACGAGGAGCGATTGCGCAAGAGCCGTCTCGGCGATCCGGTGCTGGTGATCGGCAAAGACTTCGAGGATCAGCTGGCGCACGGCGAGTCGCCGGTGGTCGAAGTGGTGGTCAGCAGCGCCAATCAGCGCGCGCAATCCGGCGCGGCGCGCGTCGAGCGCCTGCTGCGCGGCTTCGTCTCCGAGCAGGCGACCTTGCGCCTCGCCCTGCGCGGCGTGGCGCCAGGCCTGCTGCAGGTGGTGCAGGTACAGAGCCGCGACTTGGCCAGCCCGCAGACGCGCGCTGCACAGCTCACCGGCATGCTTCCCTTCTTCGTACTGATGGCGGTGCTGTACGGCGCACTCAGTGCTGCGCTGGACACGACCGCCGGCGAGCGCGAGCGCGGCTCGCTGGAGCCGCTGCTGATGACACCGGCGTCACGCATCGCGCTCGTCGTCGGCAAGTGGGGCGCGGTGGCCAGCCTCGGCATGCTGATCGCGCTGTTGTCCAGCTTCAGCTTCCTGCCCGGCCAGTGGCTGTTGCGCAGCGAGTCGCTGGCGGCGCTGTTCCGCTACGGCCCGCGCGAGGCGCTGCTGTTCCTGGTGCTGCTGGCCCCATTGGCGGCCGCACTGTCCGCGTTGCTGATGGCGGTGGCCATCCGCTGCAAGACGGTGAAGGAGGCGCAGGCCAGCAACGCCGTGATCTTGATGGCGGTGTCGCTGCTGCCGGTGATGACGGTGTTCAACCAGGAGGGCGAGCAGCCCTGGCACCTGTGGGTGCCGGCTCTGGCGCAGACCACGCTGATGAACCGCGTGTTGCGCGGCGAGGCGTTGTCCCCTGCATCGGTGCTGCTGCCCTTGGGCGTTTGCGTGGTGCTGGCCGCGGTGGCAATCGCGTTTGTCGTGCGTCGCCTGCGCATTGCCGCGGTGCGGTAGTCGGCTCGATCAGTGCGTGGCGCGCCATTCGCGCAGCGCTGTGCTGTCTCCACCCAGCGGAGCCTCGATGGGCGCGGCATTGCCGATGACGCGCTGGACCTCTTCCTGCCATGGCAAGTCGTGCACGATCTGATTGAGGTACCTTGCCGCCTGCCAGGCCGTCAGCACCTCCCCCTCGGCGCCGAGCAGACGCAGGTTGGTGATCACCGACATGGGGTCTGCCATCGCCACGATGCCCGGCATCACTTGAATCCAGTCCCACGCGACGCCCGCGCCGCCATGGTCGCGACCGCCGCCCCAAAGGGTTTGTCCCGTGCTGGGTTGATGGCTGTCATGCGAGGTCAATACCCGTGTGCCAAGATGCGTGAAGTGCAGCTTGCTCGTGGATGTCGCTTGCCACAATACTGGAGGCCACGCGCGAAGAGTCCAAGGGGGAGTCATCGTCGATTCCTTGCTGTGATGCCGCAAGTGTTCGACATGCTCCGTGGCCTTTCCAGCTGTAAACCCTGTCAGGCTGCGAGCGCAACCGCAACGGCCGACCGTGGACTTTGAGTGAAATCGTCGATGCTGCAAGGCGGATATCTCTCGGTACTCCAGGCGCGGACTCGCGACGAGTTTCGTGACGAGATCGTGCGCTTTGCGAAGACCATGGAGTTCGACCACGTCTCGGCCATCACCGTGGTCGATCACGCGATGGACCGCTCGGATTTCATCGTCGTCGACAACACGCCGGCCGCCTATCGGGATGCGTTCGCCGACCCGATGGCTTATCGCCGCGATCCGGTGATGCAGCACTGCAAGCGGCAAAGCGTTCCCATCATCTGGGGCCAGACCACCTATGTTCAGGGCGGCGTGCCAGACCTCTGGGAGGAGCAGGCTCCATTCGGCTATGCGAACGGCATCTCGATGGCCCTGCATCTGCCGGAGGGTCGACACTTCGTGCTCGGCGTGGTGCGCGACCAGGCCCTGCCGCAGGATGGGCAAGCGCTCACGCGATTGGTGGCGGATTTGCAGCTCTTCACCGTCCACGCGCTCGAGGCTGCGCTGCGGCTGCTTGTTCCGTTGCCGCTGCAGCCGGAGACCCCGAAGCTCACCCCGCGCGAACTCGAGGCGCTTCGCTGGACGATGGAAGGCAAGACAGCATGGGAGGTCGGCGCCATCCTCGGCATCAGCGAGCGGACTGCCGTGCTTCACGTCAACAACGCGATGCACAAGCTCGGCTGCGTGAACAAGCATCAGGCGGTGGTCAAGGCGCTGAAGCTCGGTCTCATCCAGTGACCCTGTAAGAGCTGACAGTACCCCGCCGGGGGGCGGACTGCTGGAATGTGGACGTGCGCGATACGCGCTCTTCACACACCGGAGTCCTACATGGCGAGCATCTCCCACATCGCGTTTCCCGTCTGCAACCCTCGTGGCGGCTGGTCGAATCCTCGCGGCGGCTGGTAGGCACTCCGCGCGGTGCGCGACTGGAGATCGCGACCGCGCCAGGGTCCAGCGATCGACCTGTTCCTAGCGGGTCGATGGCTCAGGACGGTTCGGCCTACCCCGCTCGGCCGGCCCCTCTCTTTGAGCGCCCCTTGGGGCGCTCTCTTTTATTCGGCGCCGGCTTTTCAAGCGCGCACCTGGCCCGCCGCCTAAAATTACGGGTTTGCCGGCGCATCCTCGCGTCGCGCTCGAAGAAGGCGGTCCAAGGTGTTGTATCCCCAGGAATTCGACGTGATCGTCGTGGGCGGCGGCCATGCCGGCACCGAGGCTGCGCTGGCTTCGGCTCGCATGGGCTGCAGTACGTTGCTGCTCACTCACAACATCGAGACGCTGGGCCAGATGAGCTGCAACCCGTCGATCGGGGGTATCGGCAAGGGTCACCTGGTGAAAGAGATCGACGCCTTGGGCGGTGCGATGGCAGCAGCCACCGACGAGGCGGGGATCCAGTTCCGTGTCCTGAACGGGTCCAAGGGGCCGGCGGTCCGGGCCACGCGTGCGCAGGCAGATCGCGTGCTGTACAAGGCGGCGATCCGCCGCCGGCTGGAGAACCAGCCGAACTTGTGGCTGTTCCAGCAAGCGGTGGATGACTTGATGCTGGAAGGCGACCGTGTCGTCGGCGCGGTGACGCAGGTGGGTCTGCGATTTCGCGGGCGCAGCGTCGTGCTCACCGCCGGCACCTTCCTGGACGGCCGCATTCACGTCGGGTTGGAGAACTACGCGGCGGGCCGCGCCGGCGATCCGCCGGCCGTGCGCCTGTCGGCGCGCTTGCGTGAGCTCAAGCTGCCGCAGGGGCGGCTGAAGACCGGCACGCCACCGCGCCTCGACGGACGCAGCATCGACTTTTCCCGGCTGACAGAGCAGCCGGGCGATCTGGATCCCGTTCCCGTGTTCAGCTTCTTGGGAACGGCGGAGCAGCACCCGCGGCAGGTGCCGTGCTGGATCACGCACACGAACGAGCGGACCCACGAGATCATCCGATCCGGCTTTGACCGCAGCCCGATGTTCACGGGCGTCATCGAAGGTGTAGGGCCGCGCTATTGCCCGAGCATCGAGGACAAGATCAACCGCTTCGCCGACAAGGAATCGCACCAGATCTTTCTCGAGCCGGAAGGGCTGAGCACCCACGAGTTCTACCCGAACGGGATTTCCACGTCGCTTCCGTTCGATGTGCAGTTGGCCGCGGTGCGCTCCATGGTCGGGTTGGAGCGGGCCCACATTCTCCGTCCCGGTTATGCCATCGAGTACGACTACTTCGACCCGCGGGGCGTGAAGGCGAACTTTGAGACCCGGGCGATCGAAGGTTTGTATTTCGCCGGGCAGATCAATGGCACCACCGGGTACGAAGAAGCCGCTGCGCAGGGCTTGTTTGCCGGCGTGAACGCGGCGCTCTCGGCGAAGGGGGAAGGGCCATGGCTACCGCGCCGTGACGAGGCGTACCTCGGCGTGCTCGTCGATGACCTCATCACCAAGGGCGTGACGGAGCCATACCGCATGTTCACCAGCAGGGCCGAGTTCCGACTCCAGCTGCGAGAGGACAACGCTGATCTGCGTTTGACGGAGGTTGGGCGACAGCTTGGCCTGGTCGATGATGATCGGTGGGAGGCGTTCAGTCGCAAGCGCGATGCTGTTTCACGTGAAACAGAGCGCCTTCGATCCACGTGGGTTCATCCGGGTATCGTCTCGGAAGACCTGGCGCGGCGGGCACTCGGGAAGTCGATCGAGCGCGAGTACAGCCTCGCGGACCTGTTGCGCCGACCCGGTGTTCGCTTTTCGGACGTCGAGACCATCGCCAATGCTGCGCGCCCCAGCGCAGGCGTTTCCCACTGCGCGCTCCAAGAGGCGCTCGGCGCATCGATGGCCGCCGCCGTGATCGAGCAGGTGGAGGTCACCGTCAAGTACGAGGGCTACATCGACAAGCAGATTGAAGAGGTGCAACGGGCCGCACACTACGAGGAATTGAAGCTCCCGCCCGAGCTGGACTACAACGACGTGACGGCACTCTCGATCGAAGTGCGCCAGAAGTTGAACCGCCACCGACCGGAAACGCTTGGGCAGGCGTCGCGGATCTCCGGCATCACCCCGGCCGCCATCTCCCTGCTGCTCGTTCACCTCAAGAAGGGGCGGTTCAAAGGGTTCTTGACCGCCCAACCCACCTCTGGAATGGCAGCTTGAATCCAGCCCTCGATGTGACTTTGGCGGAGTCGCTCGCAGCGCTCGGGCTTGATCTGCCCGAAACTGCGCGACGCGCGTTGCTCGCTTATTTGCAGCTACTGCTGCGCTGGAACGCCACCTACAACCTCACGGCAGTACGGGAGCCGGACCAAATGCTGGTGCAGCACCTGGTCGATTGCCTTGCAGTGGTGACACCTTTGCGTCGGCATCTTCGCGGTGCTTCTGCCCGTCTTCTCGATGTGGGTAGCGGAGGCGGACTGCCGGGTGTGGTGATCGCGATAGCGGCGCCGGAGATCCACGTCACATGCGTCGACACGGTTGGAAAGAAGGCCGCGTTCGTTCGGCAGGTCGCGGCCGAGTTGGGCTTGGGCGGGCTTCGCGCCGAACACGCAAGAGTGGAGCGCTTGCAAGGCGCGTATGACGTCATTGCCTCCCGCGCCTTCGCCAGCCTCAGGCAGTTTTGTGCGCTCACGCGCCAGTGCCTGGCGCCCGATGGTGTTTGGATGGCGATGAAGGGGAGGTCTCCCCACGACGAGATCGATCAACTCCCCTCCGACGTGAGCGTGTTTCACGTGGAACAACTTCAAATACCCGGCTTGGCGGCGGAGCGATGCCTGATTTGGATGGCGCCATCCAATGCGCGCCACGTCGCTTGAGCCGGTTGCCCTGCACAATCCGTCTGCCCTTATTCCTCTCTTCATATCCCGCCCATGGCCCAAGTCTTTTGCATTGCGAACCAAAAGGGCGGCGTCGGCAAGACCACGACGACGGTCAACCTCGCCGCCGGGCTCGCCCAGATTGGCCAAAGGGTCTTGGTGATCGACCTGGACCCACAGGGCAACGCCACGATGGGTTCGGGTATCGACAAGCGCCGCCTGGCACAAACTGTTTACGACGTGCTCCTCGGGTCCGCGACGGCCGAGGAGGCGCGTGCGCGCTCAGAGAAGGGTGGGTACGACGTCGTGGGCGCTAACCGGGAGTTGGCGGGCGCGGAAGTGGAACTGGTGGAGCTTGAGCGCCGCAACGAACGGCTGCGCGCCGCCTTGAAGCCGGTCATGGAGAGCTACGACTTCGTGCTGATCGATTGCCCTCCGTCCTTGAGTCTGCTCACCCTCAACGGGTTGTGCAGCGCGCACGGTGTGGTGGTGCCCATGCAGTGCGAGTACTTCGCGCTCGAAGGCTTGAGCGACCTGGTCAACACGATCAAGCAGGTTCACGCGAACCTGAATCGGGACCTGCAGATCATCGGCCTGCTACGTGTCATGTTCGATCCCCGCATCACGTTGCAGCAGCAGGTGAGTGACCAGCTGAAGGCGCACTTCGGGGACAAGGTGTTTGACACGGTGATCCCGCGCAACGTGCGGCTCGCCGAGGCGCCGAGCTACGGGCAACCCGGTGTGGTCTTCGACCCGCAGTCCAAGGGCGCGCAAGCCTTCGTGGAGTTCGCGCGAGAGATGGTGCAGCGGGTCAAAACGCTCTCCAAATGAGTGCGGGTGAACTCACTGCCGTGCTGTTGTCGCGGATCGAGGACGCAGGGCTCAATGCCAGCGCGCCGCCGCAGCAGCGATGGCTGGACGGCTGGCTGGTGCGGGTGTGTCCGGGCAAGGCCAAGCGGGCGCGTTGCATCAACGCCTTGGCCGACGGTCGCGTGCCTTTCGACCAGCGCCTCATGCTCGCACGAGCCGTGTATGAGGAGGCGCGTCTGCCGCTGATCTTTCGCATCACGCCGTTCACGACACCCTCGACGCTTGAGAAGAGCTTGACCAGCGCCGGCTTTCACGCCCTGGACGATACGCGCGTGATGGTGTTGCCATCGCTGCCCGGCTCGGCCCGTGCGCCAGCCGGTGGCGGCCACGAATTGCAGCCGCTGCCGCCAGCAGAGTTCGCTCACGTCGTGGGCGCGATGCGCGGTTCCCCGCTCACTCAGCGCGAGGCCCACGCGCAGAGGTTGCTGGCATCGCCGTTACCCGGGTGCGCGTTCGTGCTCCAGATCGACGGCGAGCCGGCCGCCTGCGGGCAGTTCGTGCGCGAAGGAGAGCTCGTCGGCCTGTACGACGTATTCACGGCACCGGCCCATCGGGGCCAAGGTCTGGCGCACGGCCTGTGTTCAGAGATGCTGCGCCGCGCGGGCGAGCAGGGCGCCCGCGTGGCCTACCTCCAGGTGGACGCGGACAATGGGCCGGCCCGCGCCATCTATCACCGCCTGGGCTTTTCGGACGCCTACGGCTACCACTACCTCGCCGAAGATCCCGACGCAGCGTAGTGAGCGCAAGCTCTCTCTAAAGGCCCTGCGCCTCGTCGACACCCAGGTGCAGATTCATGCACTGCACCGCGGCGCCGCTCGCGCCCTTGCCCAGGTTGTCGAGGCGTGCCATCAGCAGGGCCTGCGTGTCGCTCGCGAAGACGAAGATGTCCACCCGGTTGGTATCGTTGCAGGCCTGCACGTCGAAATAGCCTTCCTCGAGCGTGCCGGCGTCGCTGAGCGGCATGACCCGCACGAATTGCTCCCCCGCATAGTGCTTCTCCAGCGCCGCCTGCAGGCGTGAACCATCCGTGCCGGCCGGCAGCTCCGAAAAGTGCAGCGGCACCGTGACGGCCAGGCCCTTGTAGAAATCGCCGACGATCGGCAGGAACACCGGCTTCTGTCGCAGCCCGGTGTGCAGCATCATTTCCGGGATGTGCTTGTGCGCGAGCTTGAGTGCATACGGGCGCGGCGAGCTCAACCGTGCGTCGCCGCCGGCCTCGTACTGCTCAATCATCTTCTTGCCGCCGCCGGAGTACCCCGTGATCGACGTGGCTGACACCGGCAGGTCCGCCGGTACCAGACCAGCGTCGACGAGGGGACGCAGCAGCATCACGAAGGCCGTGGCATGGCAGCCTGGGTTGGCGATGCGCTTGGCGCGGCGCAGGCGATCGCGTTGGCCGCTGGCGAGCTCCGGCAGGCCATAGACCCAGTCCGAATCGGTGCGGTGTGCGGTGCTGGCGTCGATCAGGCAAGTGTTGGGGTTGTTCAGCAGCAGCACCGCCTCGCGCGCGGCGGTGTCGGGCAGGCAGAGAAAGGCCACCTCCGCGGCGTTGAGCAAGCGCGCACGTTCGGCGGGATCCTTGCGGCGGTCGGGGTCGATGCGCAGCAGCTCGACGTCGCCGCGCGCTGCCAGGTACTCATGAATGCGCAAGCCGGTGGTGCCTTCCTGGCCGTCCACGAACACCGCATGCTTCATCGCCGCAACCTCTCGCACAATCGTTGGAACTGCACAGGATAAGGCAAGCGCATGCACTCCACCACGCGGGTGTTGATTCTCCCGGGCTGGCTCGACTCCGGCCCGGCGCACTGGCAAAGCCGGTGGCAGCAGCAGTACGGCTGGCAGCGCGTTGAGCAGGCTGACTGGGACTGGCCGCGCCGTGGCGACTGGATGGCACGTCTCGAGGAGGTGCTGTTGCAGAGCGACCAGCCGGCAGTGCTGGTTGCGCACAGCCTCGGCTGCCATCTGGTTTCGGCGTGGGCCGCACACTCTCGACACACCGCCTTGGTGCGCGGCGCACTGTTGGTCGCGCCCCCGGACCTTGCGTCACCCGACCTGCCCGTTCAACTGCACGGCTGGCGACCGATGCTGCGGGCTGCGTTGCCGTTTCGCGCCACTGCTGTACTAAGCAGTGACGACCCGTTTGGTGCGATCGACGCCACGCGCGCCCTGGCCGCGGATTGGCGTGCGCACGCCGTGATGGCCGGCGCCCGCGGCCACTTGAACGGCGACTCCGGCCTAGGCGACTGGCCCGAAGGCCTTGCGCTGCTGCAGGCGCTGGTGTCCGCGGCCGAATGAACTTGTGGCCGACAATCACCGCATGGTGACGAAGAAACCCAAGGGCCTGGGACTGGGCCTGGAAGCGCTGTTGGGGCCCAAGGTGCCCGACAGTTCCGGCCCGGCGCAGCAGGGCGAGCCCACCGTGCTCAAGCTCGATCAACTGCAGCCCGGCAAGTACCAGCCGCGCACTCGCATGGACGAGGGCTCGCTGTATGAGCTGGCCGAGAGCATCAAGTCGCAAGGCGTGATGCAGCCGATCCTCGTGCGGCCGCTGGGTGATCAGCGCTACGAGATCATCGCCGGCGAGCGGCGCTCGCGCGCTGCCAAGCTGGCCGGGCTGGATGAGGTGCCGGTGCTGGTCAAGGCGGTGCCCGACGAGGCCGCGGCGGTGATGGCGCTGATCGAGAACATCCAGCGCGAGGATCTGAACCCGCTGGAAGAGGCGCAAGGGCTGCAGCGCCTGGTCAATGAATTCCATCTCACGCATGAGCAGGCCGCGCAGGCCGTGGGGCGCTCGCGCAGCGCGGCCAGCAACCTGCTGCGCTTGCTCAACCTGGCCCCTCCCGTGCAGCAGATGTTGATGGCAGGAGATCTCGACATGGGTCACGCGCGTGCGCTGCTCGCGCTCGACAACGCGCAGCAGATCCTCACCGCCAACGAAATCGCAGCCAAGAAGCTGTCCGTGCGCGAGGCGGAGAAGCTCGTGTCGCGCACCTCATCGGGCGGGCGGCAGAGCCCGCTGCTGCGTGTCAAGCAGGAAAAGTCGCGGGACATCGCGCGCCTGGAAGAGGCATTGGCCGATCGCCTCACGGCGGCCGTGGAGATCCGCATCCAGCGCCGCGGATCGCGTGGCGAGCAAGGCGAGGTGGCGATCCGCTTCGGCTCGTTGGACGAACTGAACGGCCTGCTCGACAAGCTTGGTGCGAACGAGGGGTGACGCGTGCCGTGATCCGTCGCATCATGTGCGTGCGTATCAGGGACAACACGTGGCGCACAAGTGACGTAAGCCGTGAAGTTTTTCGGCGCAGGCGCACGCGATTGGGAACACAGTAACGCTGGAGGGGGTCAACAAGAACACGAGCCGGTCGGCGCAACAGCCTGCTGCTGCGTTGACTGCTGAACAGCGCAGGGCACGGTCCTTGCTGAGTTGGAAGGCAGTGGAGCAGCGAATTGTTGGGTCAAGCCCTCGTTGTTCCGTGCTTGGAGCGCAAGCCGCTTGCGCCATCCTGGAGACTCGAACCATAAGAAGCTGAACATGCGTCACTGCTGACCGGAAAGCTCTGATGGCGCCCGGGCCGGTACCTTGGCCGGGACTTCATCAGAACTTCCCAGACGCCGGCGGAGCCTCATCGCGCCCCGCCTGCGCCTTCCACCTGGAGGTCCGCATGGACGACGTGATCAGCACATTCACCAAGCGCTACGAGCGCACCCGCGAGGAGGAGCTCTCTCTCGAGGATTACCTCGCAGAGTGCAAGCGCAACCCCTTGGCCTATGCCACCGCCGCCGAGCGCATGCTCCAGGCCATCGGTGAGCCGCAGGCGATCGACACCCGCAACGACCCGCGGCTGTCACGCATCTTTGCGAACAAGATCATCAAGGTCTACCCGGCGTTCGCCGAGTTCTACGGCATGGAAGAGGCCATCGAGCAGGTGGTCAGCTACTTCCGCCATGCCGCGCAGGGCCTGGAGGAGAAGAAGCAGATCCTCTATCTGCTGGGCCCGGTGGGCGGCGGCAAAAGTTCGATCGCCGAGCGGCTGAAGCAGCTGATGGAGCAGGTGCCGTTCTACGCCATCAAGGGCTCGCCGGTGAACGAGTCGCCGCTGGGTCTGTTTGACCCTGCAGAAGACGGCCCGATCCTCGAGAAGGAATACGGCATCCCGAGCCGCTACCTCAATCGCATCCTCAGCCCGTGGGCCGTGAAGCGGCTGGACGAGTTCGGCGGCGACATCCGCAAGTTCAAGGTCGTCAAGCGATTCCCCAGCGTGCTCAAGCAAGTGGCCGTGGCCAAGACCGAGCCAGGCGACGAGAACAACCAGGACATCTCTTCGCTGGTGGGCAAGGTCGACATCCGCAAGCTCGAGACCTATGCGCAGGACGACCCCGACGCCTACAGCTACTCGGGCGGCCTGTGCCTGGCCAACCAGGGCTTGCTCGAGTTCGTCGAGATGTTCAAGGCGCCGATCAAGGTGCTGCACCCGCTGCTGACCGCCACGCAGGAAGGCAACTTCAAGGGCACGGAGGGCTTCGGCGCCATCCCGTTCGACGGCATCGTGCTGGCGCACAGCAACGAGAGCGAGTGGAAGGCGTTCCGCAACAACAAGAACAACGAGGCCTTCCTCGACCGCATCTACATCGTGAAGGTGCCGTACTGCCTGCGTGTGAGCGAAGAGGTGAAGATCTACGAGAAGCTGATCCGCGGCTCCTCGCTGGCCGAAGCCACGTGCGCGCCCGGCACGCTGAAGATGATGGCGCAGTTTGCGATCCTCACGCGGCTGAAGGAGCCGGAGAACTCGTCGCTGTTCTCCAAGATGCTGGTGTACGACGGAGACAACCTGAAGGACACCGATCCGCGCGCCAAGAGCTACCAGGAGTACCGCGACTACGCTGGCGTGGATGAAGGCATGAGCGGTGTCTCCACCCGCTTCGCCTACAAGATCCTCTCGAAGGTCTTCAACTTCGACTCCCAGGAGGTGGCGGCGAACCCGGTGCACCTCATGTATGTGCTGGAGCAGCAGATCGAGCGCGAGCAGTTCCCGGCGGAGCTGGAGCAGAAGTACCTGTCGATGGTGAAGGAGCACCTGGCCACGCGCTATGCCGAGTTCATCGGCAAGGAGATCCAGACGGCCTACCTCGAGAGCTACAGCGAGTACGGCCAGAACATCTTCGACCGCTACGTCACCTACGCCGACTACTGGATCCAGGACCATGAGTACCGCGACACCGACACCGGCGAGGTGTTCGACCGCGCGGCCTTGAACGCGGAGCTCGAGAAGATCGAGAAGCCGGCGGGCATCGCGAACCCGAAGGATTTCCGCAACGAGATCGTCAACTTCGTGCTGCGCGCCCGCGCCAACAACCAGGGCAAGAACCCGGCGTGGACGAGCTACGAGAAGCTGCGCACGGTGATCGAGAAGAAGATGTTCTCGAACACCGAGGAGTTGCTGCCGGTGATCAGCTTCAACGCCAAGGCCAGCGCCGACGAGGCCAAGAAGCACGAGGACTTCGTGACGCGCATGGTGCAGAAGGGCTACACGCCCAAGCAGGTGCGCTTGCTGTGCGAGTGGTACCTGCGGGTGCGCAAGTCGAGCTGAGGAAAGGGCACGCATGCTCCAGCAGATCATCGATCGGCGGCTCGCGGGCAAGAACAAGTCGATCGGCAACCGCGAGCGCTTTCTGCGCCGCTACAAGGAGCAGATCCGCGAGGCGGTACGGCGTGCCGTCGACGGGCGCGGCATCCGCGACATGGAGCGTGGCGAGGACATCCAGATCCCCAAGCGCGACATCAGCGAGCCCGTGTTCGGCCACGGCCAGGGCGGTGCGCGCGAGATCGTGCATCCGGGCAACCAGGAGTACGTGAAGGGTGACCGCATCGAGCGACCCAAGGGCGGTGGCGGAGGCGGCTCCGGGCGCGGGCAAGCGAGCAACCAGGGCGAGGGGGAGGACGATTTCGTCTTCCACCTGTCGAAGGAAGAGTTCATGCAGGTCTTCTTCGACGACCTGGCCTTGCCCAACCTGGCGCGCACGCAACTCGCCGAGACACCCGAGTGGAAGAGCCACCGCGCCGGCTTTACCAGCGACGGTACCCCCAACAACCTGCACGTCGTGCGTTCGATGCGGGGCGCCATCGGACGCCGCATCGCAATCGGCTCCAACGCACGCCAGGAGTTGCGCCAGCTGGAAGCGCACCTTGAAGAACTGCTGAAGGACCAGCGCGAAGGTGACGCGGAGCAGATGCAGGCGATCGCAGAGACGCAGGCGCGCATCCTCGTGTTGCGCGAGCGCGTGGGCCGCATTCCGTACCTGGACCCGATCGACCTGCGTTACCGCAGCCGGGTGCGCGTGCCGGTGCCCACCAGCAAGGCCGTGATGTTCTGCCTGATGGACGTGTCCGGCTCGATGGACGAATCGCGCAAGGACCTGGCCAAGCGCTTTTTCATCCTGCTGTACCTGTTCCTCACGCGACATTACGACAAGATCGACATCGTCTTCATTCGCCACCACACCCAGGCGCAGGAGGTGGACGAGCAGAACTTCTTCCACGCCACCGAGACCGGTGGCACCGTGGTGTCGAGCGCGCTGGTGCTGATGGAAGAGATCATCCGCGCACGCTACCCGAGCAGCGAGTGGAACATCTACGGCGCGCAGGCCAGCGACGGCGACAACTGGCACCATGACAGCGGCCGCTGCCGCGAGTTGCTGGCCGACAAGTTGTTGCCGCTGTGCCGCTACTACGCCTACGTGCAAGTGGCCGAGGAAGAGCAGAACCTGTGGGAGGAGTACTCCCAGCTCGTTGGCGAGGCCAAGCACTTTGCAATGCGCAAGGTCACCGAGGCCTCGCAGATCTACCCGGTGTTCCGCGAACTGTTCAAAAAGGAGGGGGTGCCCGCATGACGATGAGCGCACCCTTGCCATCGGAGGGGCTGGCCATGGGCAAGCACGAGAACCGCCGCCACAGCGCGGGCGCGCCGCGCCCGGACGACTATCTGGGTCGCCGGCCGAAGCCACCGCTGCGCAAGATGATCCCGCTCAAGGAGCGGCCGCTCGCGCCGCTGGCGGGCCCGAGCGACTGGACCTTCGAACTGCTGCACGAGTACCACGAGGTCATCAAGCACACGGCGCAGCGCTTCGGTCTGGACACCTATGCGAACCAGCTCGAGATCATCACCGCCGAGCAGATGATGGATGCCTACGCGTCGGTGGGCATGCCGGTGAACTACCGGCACTGGAGCTTCGGCAAGGAGTTCATCTCCACCGAAAAGAACTATCGCCGCGGCCACATGGGGCTGGCCTACGAGATCGTCATCAACTCCGATCCGTGCATCAGCTACCTGATGGAAGAGAACTCGATGGCGATGCAGGCGCTGGTGATCGCGCATGCGGCCTACGGGCACAACAGCTTCTTCAAGGGCAACTACCTGTTCCGCATGTGGACCGATGCGTCGTCGATCATCGACTACCTCGTCTACGCCAAGAACTACATCGCCGACTGCGAGGAGCGCCACGGCATCGAGGCGGTGGAAGAGGTGGTGGACAGCTGCCATGCGTTGCAGAACCACGGGGTCGACCGCTACCGCCGCCCCCAGAAGCTGAGCCTGGCCCAGGAGCAGGCGCGGCGCGAAGACCGCGAGGCCTACGCGCAGCAGCAGATCAACGACCTGTGGCGCACGCTGCCCAAGCGCGCCGACAAGGCCGAAGAGGCTGCCAACGAACGACGCTTCCCCAGCGAGCCGCAGGAGAACCTGCTGTACTTCATCGAGAAGAACGCGCCGCTGCTGGAGCCCTGGCAGCGCGAGATCGTGCGCATCGTGCGCAAGATCGCGCAGTACTTCTATCCGCAGCGCCAGACGCAGGTGATGAACGAAGGCTGGGCCACGTTCTGGCATCACCGCCTGCTCAATCAGATGTACGACGACGGCTACCTCACCGACGGCGTGATGATCGAGTGGATGAAATCGCACACCAACGTCATCTACCAGCCCCCGGTGGGCCACCCGGCCTACAACGGCATCAACCCGTATGCGCTGGGCTTCGCGATGTACACCGACCTCAAGCGCATCTGCGAGAACCCGACCGACGAGGACAAGCTGTGGTTCCCCGACATCGCCGGCAGCGACTGGATGCCGACGCTGGACCATGCGATGCGCAACTTCAAGGACGAGAGCTTCATCGGCCAGTTCCTGTCGCCCAAGCTGATGCGCGAGTTCCGCCTGTTCGCGATCCTCGACGACGAGAAGGAGAGTGAACTCGAGGTCGCGGCCATCCACGACGAGGCGGGCTACCGCCATCTGCGCGAGTCGCTGGCGCGCCAGTACGACCTGGGTTCGCGCGAACCCAACATCCAGGTATGGAACGTGAACCTGCGCGGCGATCGATCGCTGACGCTACGCCATGCGCAGCACAACGACCGGCCGCTGAACGACGGCGCGCAGGAGGTGCTCAAGCACGTGGCCCGCCTGTGGGGCTTTGGTGTGCACCTGGAGAGCGTGAACTCGCAAGGCGAGATCACACGCCGCTGGAGCGTGCAGCCACCGCATGAGTGACCTCGGTGCGCGGGCGGCCTGACAGTCGCCTTTCAAGCGGGCCGGTCAGGCTGCGAAGATCTTGCCGGGGTTCATGATGTTCGCCGGATCGAGCGCCTGCTTCAGCGCGCGCATCAGCGCGACCGCGCCAGTGCCAGCCTCGTCGACGAGGAAGTCCATCTTGTGCAGGCCGATGCCGTGCTCGCCGGTGCAGGTGCCTTCCATGCGCAGCGCGCGTTGCACCAGTTGGTGGCTGAGGCGTTCGGCGGTGTCGCGCTCGGCGGGAATCGCCGGGTCCAGCAGGTAGCCGACGTGGAAGTTGCCGTCGCCGACATGGCCGACGATGAAATACGGCAGCCCGCTTGCATCGGCCTGCGCCACGGTTTCCCCCACACAGTCGGCCAGGCGTGAGATCGGCACACAGGTGTCGGTGGTGACGCAACGGCAACCGGGCTTCATTTGCAGTGCGGACAAGTACGCATGGTGGCGTGCCGTCCACAGGCGCGTGCGCTCCTCGGGCGTCGTGGCCCACTGGAAGTTCTCGCCACCGTGTTCGCGCGCGATCTCCTGCACCGTCTCGGCCTGCTCCTTCACGCCAGCGTCCGTGCCGTGGAACTCCATCAGCAGCATCGGTGCCTCGCGCAAGCCGAGCTTGTCGTGCCGGTTCACGGCACGCACCGCGTTGACATCCAGCAGCTCGCAGCGAGCGATGGGCACGCCCATCTGGATCACCTGGATCGTGGCGTTCACCGCCGCGTCCACACTGGGGAAATGGCAGATCGCGGCCGAGATCGCTTCGGGCAGCGGGTACAGGCGCACCGTCACCTCGGTCATCACGCCCAACGTGCCCTCGCTGCCGACGAACAGGCGCGTGAGGTCGTAGCCCGCGCTCGACTTGCGGGCGCGCGTGCCGGTGTGCACCACCTCGCCCGCCGCGGTGACCACCGTGAGGCCGAGCACGTTCTCGCGCATCGTGCCGTAGCGCACGGCGTTCGTGCCGCTGGCGCGCGTGGCGGCCATGCCGCCAATCGACGCGTCGGCGCCCGGATCGATCGGGAAAAACAACCCCGTGTGGCGGATCTCGTCGTTCAGTTGCATGCGCGTCACGCCGGCTTGAACCGTGGCGGTGAGGTCCTCGGGGTTCACGCGCAACACGCGGTTCATGCGCATCAGGTCGATGCTCACGCCGCCTTGCACGGCCAGCAGGTGGCCCTCGAGCGACGAGCCGGCGCCGTAAGGAATCACGGGCACCGCATGCGACTGCGCGAGCGCGACCACCGCGGCCACCTCCTCGGTGCTCTCGCAGAACACGACCGCGTCGGGCGGGCGTACATCGAATGGCGACTCGTCGCGCCCATGCTGCTCGCGCACCGCGAGTGCCGTGGAGCAGCGGTCGCCGAAGCGCGCGCGCAGTGCGTCCAGCATGGCAGCGGGCATCGGCCGGGGCGCGACGTGTGGCAGGTGGGTAGCGGGCAGCGGCGCGTTCATCGCGATCCTCCAGGCGGCGTAGGCGATTCTAGGCAGCACGGCCCGCCAGGGTATCGACGATCCTTGCCGCTTGTGCCTGCACACGCGCAGTGTCAATATGCCCATGCCGTGACGCAAGCACTGGAGGCTGCGATGAGCGAAACCCTGGGCTGGATGCTGCTGCTGTTGGCGTTGCTGCTGCTGGCAGCCGGCGTCGTGCGATTCGACGTGTGGGCCGCCTGGCTGCACGAACGCCTGGATCCGGTGCTGCACCGCATCCGCCATCACTGAGCGGGGGTATCGCGCGGCGGTACGATCGCGCGATGGGCCATCGACTTTCTCAGATCGCCACGCGCACGGGCGACGACGGCAGCACCGGGCTCGGTGACGGCAGCCGCGTGCGCAAGAACCATCAGCGCATCGCCGCGCTGGGGGACGTGGATGAATTGAACTCGCAGCTCGGCGTGCTGCTGTGCGAGCCCTTGCCGGACGACGTGCGCGACTTGTTGGTGGTGGTGCAGCACGAGCTGTTCAACCTGGGCGGCGAGCTGTCGATCCCCGGCTACAGCCTGTTGAAGGCCGAAGCGCTGGTGCGGCTCGATGACGCGCTGGGTCATTACAACGCCCAGCTGCCGCGCTTGAAGGAGTTCATCTTGCCCGCGGGCACGCGCAGCGCGGCGCTCGCCCATGTTTCGCGTGCGGTGGCGCGGCGTGCCGAGCGCGCGGTGGTGGCGCTGGCCGAGCATGAGAGCGTGAACGACGCGCCGCGGCAATACCTCAATCGCCTGTCGGACCTGCTGTTCGTGCTGGCGCGCGTGCTCAACCGTGCCAACCTGGACGGCCTCGGTGGGGACGATGTTTATTGGCGCAGCGAACGCCTGGAGCGCATGAACGACGAGTGAATCTCGCCGCAACAAGACGGCCGCGGTCGGCATTGCCGCTGCGGCCCGTGCGGTCCCGGCTCTCGCTGGGTCTTACTTGGCCGGCTGGCCGGCGGTGACGCCGGTCTCGAACTCGGTCGTGTCCAGGACGCCGTCGTGGTTCGTGTCGAGCCGGTCGAACTTCTGTGCCACGGCCGGCAGGCTGGTCGCTTCTTCGCGCGTGAGCTTGCCGTCGGCATTGGCATCGGCGCGCTTGTAGGCGGCCTTCACGACGTCGCTACCCGAGGGCGCGGCACTGCGCGTGTCGGTGGACGAGTCGGCCTGAGGTGCGGCCGCGCTGCTTTGCGCGCTCGCGGCCAGGGCCGCGGCGGACAGTGCTGCCGCGATGGTGAGCTTGTGGATGCTGGGCATGCGATTCCTCACTGATGGTTGAAAGAGCGGCCATTTCAGCGAGGGTGAGCGCGCGGCGCCAGCATCTTTGCGCCACGTTGCCCCGGTCACCAGAGGCGCGCTTCGCGTTACCTGCGTTTGCCGCGTCTCACAAGCATGCCTGCCTCATCGTGCGCGGCGCGCCTTCACCGCTTCGCTCAGCACCTCCAGCACGGTCAAGGAATCGGGCCAGCCGATGCAAGCATCGGTGATGCTCTTGCCGTACTCCAGCTTGGCGGCGTTGTCCTTGCCGGGCGAAAACTTCTGCGCGCCTGGGTTCAGGTGGCTTTCCACCATCACGCCGAAGATGCGACGACTGCCGCCGGCCACCTGCTGCGCGATGTCGCGCGCCACTTCCACCTGCTTCTCGTGCTGCTTGCTGCTGTTGGCGTGCGAGCAGTCCACCATCAGCTCGCACGGCAGCTTGGCCGCGTCCAGCGCCTCGCAGGCGTCGGCCACGCTCTGCGCGTCGTAGT
This sequence comes from uncultured Pseudomonadota bacterium, assembly GCA_946480245.1. The sequence continues at coordinate 1,060 of CAMLIZ010000018.1, read as the reverse complement.
TGGGTGCCTTGCCGCCACGCAGGATCACGTGGCAGTCCTTGTTGCCCTTGGTCTGCACGATCGCCACCTGGCCGTTCTTGTGCACCGACAGGAAGTGGTGTGGCCGTGCGGCCGCCTGGATCGCATCGCAAGCAATCTTCAGGTTGCCGTCGGTGCCATTCTTGAACCCGATCGGCGCCGACAAGCCGCTGGCCAGCTCGCGGTGCACCTGGCTCTCGGTGGTGCGAGCGCCGATCGCGCCCCAGCTGATCAAGTCGCCGATGTACTGCGGCGAGATCACGTCGAGGAACTCGCTGCCCGCCGGCATGCCGATGCGGTTGATCTCCAGCAGCAGCTGGCGCGCGATGCGCAGGCCTTCGTCGATGCGGTAGGTCTCGTCGAGGTAGGGGTCGTTGATCAGGCCCTTCCAGCCGACGGTGGTGCGCGGCTTTTCGAAGTACACGCGCATCACGATCTCCAGCGTGTCGGCATAACGCTCGCGTTCGGCCTTCAGCTTGCGCGCGTACTCGAGCGCGGCGTTCGGGTCGTGGATCGAGCACGGGCCGATGATCACCAGCAGCCGGTCGTCCTTGCCGTGCATGATGCGACGGATGCGCTGGCGCGTGTCGACCACCAGCTGCTCCATCACCGTGCCGCGGATCGGGAAGAAGCGGATCAGGTGCTCGGGCGGCGGCAGCGGCATGATGTCCTTGATGCGCTCGTCGTCGGTCTGGCTCGTGCGGTCGGTGGGGGCGTACCAGCCGTCGGCGGCCTGGTGGGTTTTGGTGGTCATGCGGCTGATCTCCTGCGTTGCGGCCAAGGGCATAAAAAAACCGCCGGGGGGGGACCCGGCGGTTTTTAGGATTCGGAGCGCTTGGCTGTTGGTGCTTATGCGCTGGCCTCTCCTGCCGCCGGATGACGGTGCGAGAAAAACCAGAAGCCAAAAAAATAGGCGGCGGGGCGCATGGGGGCGAAATGTAGCACGGCGCTGCGCCAGCAGGTCAAGCGGTGCCGCCCACCGTGAGCCCGTCGATGCGCAGCGTCGGCTGGCCCACGCCCACCGGCACGCTCTGGCCTTCCT